>JAITQY010000119.1 GCA_031288675.1 Oscillospiraceae bacterium
ACGTTCCGGCGGCGGCGGTGGCGGCGCACCTGCGGAGGAGAAACCCGCGCTGACCGACACGCACATCCTCTACATTCAGGGATACCCCGTAGCGGATGGCGAAACTCTGCCGCAGGTACGTCCGCAGGGTGAGATCACTCGTGCGGAGGTTGCAACAATCTTCTGGCGTCTGCTGAAAGATGAAGCAAAGACCGTGACTGCAAACGGATCGTTCCCGGATGTGCCGCGCTTTGAGGGCGATGACTGGTACGTACAGCAGGTCAACTACTTGACTAAGATAGGTGTTCTGACCGGTTACCCGGACGGCACTTTCCAGCCAAACGCAAAAATCACGCGTGCGGAGCTGGCGACTATTCTCAGCAGGTTCGCGGCTTACACTGGCGAGGACGTCAGCAATCCGTTCAGCGACGTTGCGGATCACTGGGCGTACAAAAACATAATGACCGCAGTCAAAAACGGCTGGATCAACGGTTATCCGGACGGCACGTTCAGACCGCAGCAGAATATTACCCGCGCGGAGACAATGGTTATGATAAACCGTGCGCTCGGACGTAACCCGTCTGATAACAGTGTGCTGAAACTTGTTGACCCGGCAAAGGTTTACAACGATATTAGCGGTCACTGGGCTTGGCTGGATGTACTCGAAGCAAGTATTGAACATGAGTACAGCCGTGCGGCGTCTGACAGTACGGAAGACTGGATAGAAATTCATTGGTATGAAATCGGCAAACTGCCCGCTGATTACTGGCTCAAGGGCGTTAAGGAATGGACTCTCACAGTCAGACGCTAATGCGCTGAACAAACGCGTAACGCACGCCGCTCCGGAGATTTCTCCGGGGCGGCGCTTGCTTTTACCTTAGATAAAACGCTTGATATATTAAAATTATAATGGTATAATAAACAAAAAAGTCTGAAAAGCAGGGATTGTTATGGAGTTCAAAAAGATAGATGCCCTTGCCGTAAAACTGCGCTCCGCCCGCCCTTTGAATGTTGCGGAACTCAGGCGGCTTCGTGAGGAGTTTGCCATCGAAAACACATATAACTCCAACGCGATAGAAGGCAGTATGCTTACGTTACAGGAAACGGCTTTTATCCTGCGTGAAAACGTGACGATAGGGGGCAAGCCGATACGCGAACATTTGGAAGCGGTCGGACATAAGGAGGCTTTTGATTATGTCATTCAGCTTGCGGACGACCGTACCGAACTGTCAGAATGGATTATCAGGCAGATACATTCGCTGGTATTGATGCACGATAACCAAAACAGGGGAACGTACCGCTCTGTTCCTGTGATGATTACAGGGTCTGCGCACACGCCCCTTCAGCCTTACCTTGTGCAGCCGCAGCTCGAAACCTTGTTGCTGGATTATACCGCGATGAAGCAAGACCTTCACATAATTGAGGCAGTTTCAGAGTTCCATTTGCGGTTTGAAAGCATTCATCCCTTTATTGACGGCAATGGCAGGACGGGTATTGATTCTTAATTTGGAGCTGATAAAGGCGGGGCTTTTGCCTGTTGACATTAAGTTTACTGACAGGCAAAAGTATTACGATTGCTTTAGTGATTACTACAATAGCGGCAAGCCTGATACTCTGTGCAGTCTTATAGCCGGGTACGAAGAAAAGGAGCTTGAGCGTCATATCGGAATTTTAGAGGGGCGTACCGGCAGTAAGTAAAATGTTTAACTCTTTGCCGGTATAACAGCCATTAGCGTTTTGCCGGGTAATGCGGCTGATGTTATACTATAATACGGCGTCAGTAAACGCCGGTAAAAGTAACAAAATATAAGCGCTATAAAAGCTCGTAAATAATTTACTGCTACACGCAAATTAACTCTTGACAAATCATATTTTTTGTGTTATAATAAATGGGCAGTGATAAATGACTAATAATTAACCTCTCCCCTTCCCCTGCCGACTGGCGACTAACACCTGCCTACTAAATATATCACAATGGCGAGCAATGCTCGCCCCTACGTCCTAATTTTCAATTTGTCATTTTCAATTTGCAATTCCCCCGCGTCCCTCGTCCCCTGTCGACTGTTGACTAACACCTGCCGACTACTTTAATATATTGGAGTGGATTATGAACAAAAAGATATGCCTTAGACTTTTAGCTTTAGCCTTAGCGTTGATTTTTACGGCGTCATCAGTGCCGTTGCGGTCGCAGGCGGAAGACTGCGAAGAAGACGAGGATACGTCGTCAATTGAATTTGCTGAAGGACAGGAGTTTATCGGCTACATCATCAAGCTGGTAGATGGCGCTGACGCTGATGTTCCGGATGGGCTTATCCCTATCCCTTACAATGAGGGTATGTATGTCGCGGAAACGATTTCGGACGCGATGCCGCTGCTTTTCGGCGGTTCGGTGGAGTTCATTGTCGAAAATGCCGTTATTGAACCGCTCGGCGGTGAGGAAATATATCCGCTGGAGCTTGACCCTCTCGCGGAGCAGCTCGGACAGTGGCATCTTGGATTCCTGAATATGTACGATGTTTGGAACACGTATACGGAAACCGGCAGCGGAGTTAAAATCGCCGTTGTAGACAGCGGAGTAACCCGCGCTCATGAGGATTTAGATTACACCTACATAGGCGGTCAAAACTTCGTCAACACTATTGATCCTTCCGGTGCGGCGTGGACTGCGTCCGTGTGGAATGAAGACAACACAGGACACGGTACGTTCGTTACCGGTCTTATCGGCGCGATTACGGATAATGACGTTGGCATAAAGGGTATTGCATCCAAAGCGGAACTTATTGAAGCGCGCTGTATGGCTTCAGAACGTACAACCGTTGCGGAAGTTATTGCTGCCATAGGTTACGCTGTGGATCAGGGCGCTGATGTTATCAATATGAGTCTCGGCGGAACTAACGCGTCCTCTCTGAGAATGGCTCTTGAGCCTCCGATAAGCCGTGCGATTGAGGCTGACACAATTCTTATCGCGGCGGTCGGAAACCGCTCTGACGGAGACGCAATTCTTTTACCGGCAGGGATGGACGGCGTTATAGGCGTGGGGATGCTGGCGTCCGACGGTGGGGTATCGGCTAAATCGACCCAAAACACCTCTGTTGATATTCTCGCGCCCGGAATAAACCTTGTTAGTCTGCACCGCAACGTTAACGGCACTACATACGCGTCTGGAGGAAACGGAACGTCCTATGCCGCGCCGCAGATCGCCGCTCTGGCTGCGCTGGTGCGTCAGGTAGACGGCGGAATTGACGGTGAAGAATTCTTGGAACTGCTCAAAGAGAGTTCCGTTGACGCCGGAGAACCCGGATATGATGTTTCCTACGGCTGGGGCAAGGCTGACGCTTACGCGCTTATGCGAACGCTTGAGACTGAACGCGCTGTTACATACTGCACACAGGACGGCACGGTGATCACGCCGGAACCCGGCTGGCTTACAGAATACACGATACGCCGTGAAGACGGCACGGATTACTCGCTTCCGGTGCCGGAGTTTACCGGCGCGGACTTCGTCGGGTGGTATGACAATGACCAGTTTTACGGTGATTTTATTACAGAAATTCCTACAGGAATAATTAGCGGTTTGACGCTTTATGCAAAGACGCAAGAGGTCGCGGATGGCGTCGGAATACTCTCCGTCTCTGTAAAAGGTATCGCCGCCGAAATCGGGGAGTCAAACCGGCTGCGTATAACGGTACCGGCGAACCTTACTCTGTCCGCGCTTACAGCCACCGACATTGCCGTAAGTGCGGAGGATGAGCTGGCGGAAGTATCACAGCCGGTTACGTCAGACGGCGGCGCGGCGTGGACATTTACCGTTACCAACGGAACCGCCGTTCGCGTCTATACGCTTACTGTGGTTAACGGATCTGCCTATGCTCCGGAGGCTGTAAGCCCGGACGAGCCGATAGGGAACGGCTATGCCGTAACGCCGGCTTCATTAGACGGAGCGACCCCTGCGGCTGCCTTTACATGTGACCTGACAGAGGCGTTCAGATATACCGGAGACGCGGAGTTTACGGTGGTTTCGGGAGGGTCGGAGCGGTTGGTAATAGACGGCGCAAGCCTTACGTATACGCCGGGCGTTGACGATGCGGGAGGTACGGCGGAGTTCACTGTTACGGCAGGGATACCGGACGGATTTTCAGCGGTAAGCGATCAGAGGTTTGCGATAGAGATAGGCGAATTGCTGCCGAGCGATTCCGTCATTTTGACGACAGCCGCTTCATACGATAAAAGACTGCAAAATGCGTCCGACATTTTCGTAAAAATGATGCTTTACGGCAACAATTTGCTGAAAATTTCCGACAATTCCGCTGAACTTAAAGAGGGGACAGACTACATTATTGACGTTGTGCAAAATGACGAACAGACGATAACTATAAAAAATCAATATTTGAAAAAACTTATCAACGGAACGCATAAGCTGACATTTAGTTTTGACGCGTCACGGACGGAGAGCGGAAAGAGCCAAACTTTAACTCTTACCGTAAGCGGCGGCGCGACCGGCGGAGGCGGAGGAAGCGGCGCGCCTGCGCCGTCACCAAGTCCGGAAGCTGTTATAGAAGAGCAGGGGACGGGGGATTCCGGCTATGCTGTGTTTACGGACGTGAAAGAAAGCGACTGGTTCTGTGAGGACGTTGACTTTGCAGTCCGGAACGGCTTGATGAACGGTACCGGTGACGGACAGTTCAGCCCTAATGTTACTATGACGCGCGGTATGGCAGTTACGGTTTTACACCGCATTGCCGGTCAGCCGAGCGCAAAGGGGAGCGGCAGCTTTGCCGACGCGGATAGCGGCAAGTACTATTACGCGGCGGTTGAGTGGGCGGCGGAGACGGGTATAGTAAACGGCGTGGGCGGAGGTATGTTTGCTCCGGATGCGGAGATTAGCCGTCAGGACTTAGCGGTGATGCTGTATAAGTTTGCGGGCGGCATTGAGATGAACTATGAATTGGGGTTCGGTGACGCCGGAGATATAAGCGGGTATGCCCGCGACGCGATCGCGTGGTGCGCGGAGAGCGGAATAATACGCGGCAAGAACGGCAATGTGTTCGACCCGAACGGCATGGCAACCAGAGCGGAGGTCGCGGCAATGATGAGGAGGTTAGTCGTTAGTCGACAGTAGGCAGTCGAGAGTGGACGGAGGCGACGGCGGAGTTGTAAATGGACAATGAGGACGAGAGAAACAATACATGTAGGGGCGAGCAATGCTCGCCCTTTTGATATAGTATAGGTAGTCAATACAGGAGGTAGGCGTTAGGGGACGGGGGAATTGTAAATTGAGGATGGCGGATTGGAAATTAATATGGGGTGGGGGGGGGGG
>JAITQY010000126.1 GCA_031288675.1 Oscillospiraceae bacterium
GGCAATCGTACCGCTGGTAGCGTACAGCGTACCCTTAGAGTTACGTGTCAGAATGTTAACGTCCGTTTCGGTAATATCACGCAGCATAGGATTGAGTTTTGCGTTGATCATTGCCAGCCATTCGCTGACATATACAGTGCAATAGCTCATGCCTTTAACGCTGTCGTTATAATTAGACGGCACTTTCGCAAACTCAATATCTGTCGCGGGGTCAAGCTTCATTACTTTATCCGCATACCAAATGAGATTTCCGAGCGTCATATCGGTCTGAACATTCTCCGCGAATATCTCCGCGAACTCATTAACCTTTGTGATGTTAGACAGCGTAAGCGTCTGCTTCGTTATCGCTTTCAAAAGCGCCTGCTGCGTATTTATACGCCCGATGTCAGCGTCCGGATATCCGTGCCGGTTACGTGCGACGTTCACAGCGTCGTGACCGTTCAGGTGCTGCATTCCTTTGCTGATATGAATATGCAGATTCTGCGTCGGATCGTCATAGTTCATATTGATAGGAACTTCAAAGTCCACACCGCCGATAGTATCCACAAGCCGCTCAAACGCTTTCAGCGTAACTACAAAGTAGTTATCCGGCGTAAATCCGAGCAAGTCCTTTATATGCGTTTTCAGATTATTTGCGCGGTGAACAGGCGTATACTGCTCCAGCGTATAGCCGTCCGGCACGTCCGATTTCTTTATGTTCGGCAGATAGTATATCGTGCTTGCCTTTTTGGTTGACCACGCTACATTTACCAGCGTATCGCGCGGAAGGTTTACGAGGTTCAGCTTTTTGTTAACGTCATCATATGCGCCGAGTATTATCGTATCAGTATTGCCTGTTCCCTGATCTTCTCCGACGATAACAAATGTATACATTCCGTCCTTGCGTCCGGGTATCTTGCCGATACCGGGTTCTTCTTCTCCGTTATCTAAGTCTGCGGTCGGGGGCGGACTTTGTACGCTTGGGTCAAACGTGTTCGCAGGGTCGAAAGTTATCAAGTCCGGAGGTTTAATACTGCCTATAAATTTTGCCGCCGCCGTAGTTCCGCCGATAACTACTATCGCCGCAACGGCAAGAATTATCATTCGCGTGCGGAATTTCTTTCTCTGATACGCCGATATTTTGGCGTTTATCTCTGCCTGGCGTGCTTTTTCAGCCTCGTTTACGTATTCTTTTATGTCAGTAGTGTTGTTATTCACTTTATAACCTCCGTAATTTAATGCCGGGAATTTAAGAAATTCAGTGCGTCAACCGACTCTTGGTAGAGCGTTTCCCCGTTTGCTTTTACATCCTCAATGCTTACTTCATCGCTTCGTCTATACCGCCGAAAACGATTTTACGCAACTCGTCAACATGCGGAAAATCCCGCGTATCCTCCACGAAATCTGCCAAATAAACTATCTTTTCAAGAAGATTCATACCCGCTTTTCCGGTAGTGTGCCAGCGAATAGCTTCGCGTATCTGCTCTGAAACCCCGAATTCAAAATACGCTATTGCAGCTCCCGAAACGGCGTGCAGAAGTTTCTCTCCTTCGACATCGATTGACATAATACCATAATGTTTCAGCGTTGTCAAGTGTTGTTCACAATTTTTTAATTTTGTTATGTCGTGCAGTATCGCCGCCGTCCGTGCCGCGTCAATGTCAGCCCCGTATATCTCCGCAAGTTTAACCGCCGCTTTCTCTACCCCGCGGGTATGTGCGATTCTTTTCCGCGCCTTTGCCGAAGTGTTGCTTCCATTATCCGTTATCAGATTTTCCGCTTGCGTCCGCAACCAATCCCAATCAGGTTTGGCGTTATACAGCCTGTTTTTTATTATATATGCGTATGTTTTTTCCGTTAGCCATTCCCTGCCCTGACGTTTGGGCAAAGCCTCGCGAACAAGCGTCGAACTGACCGGAATTACGTTACGGTCAAGCGCCATAATTTCAGTATGCTTGCGCAGCCATTCCGAATCGTACCATTGCCCTACTGTTGCGAACATATCAGTACCCATAAGCAGCGTAAACTGCGCCGAAGGATAGTATGCCATCAATTCACGTATTGTATCCGCAGTATATGATTTCCCTGCTCTTGATATTTCAATATCAATGATTTCCGTGCCTGCATCCGCGAACGTTAGTTCAGCCATTTCAAGGCGCTGCGCCGCGTTAGGCGAACCATCCGGCAGAGTTTTATGCGGCGGGTCTCCTGACGGAATAACAATAATTTTGTCAAACTTCGCCGCGCGGACTGCCGGGTTATCTATATAGGACAAGTGTCCGATATGAGGCGGATTAAATGTTCCGCCAAGTACCGCAATCTTCATTATTCTAAAACTCCGCGCGATTGAAGTTCTTTCAGCATCGCTTGAATAGCGTTGTAACGGTGTGAACTAACATTTTTAAGCTCAGGCGTTATCTCCGCCATAGTTTTGCCGAACTCCGGCATAAAAAATATGGGATCATATCCGAATCCGTTACTGCCACGCGGTTCCTCCGTGATTATTCCGTGACATTCTCCGCGCACCGTGAACTCCGTGCCGTCCGGAAATACAACCGCAATAGCGGCAACAAATTTAGCCGACCGGTTCGTTTCGCCTTCTAATTCGTGCAATATCTTTGCTTTGCGGTCACCCGGCTCGCTATACCGCGCGCTGAACACACCCGGTCTGCCGTCAAGCGCGTCAACGCAAAGTCCGCTGTCGTCAGCAATGGCGGCATTGCCGGTTATTCTGCAAGCCTCACGCGCTTTTATCAAAGCGTTATCCTCAAACGTCGAGCCGTTTTCTTCCACATCAACGCTGACCGGTTCCACTTCACCAAGCATACCGCGGAACTCACGCAGCTTATTCTTATTACCTGTCGCCAGATAAAATCGCATCCGTAAACTCCTCCGCATCAAAATAGACCAAATCTTCAATCTGCTCTCCGATACCGGCAAGTTTTACCGGTATACCTAACTCTTTAACCACAGCAAAGACTATTCCGCCTTTAGCGGTACCATCCAGTTTTGTCAAAACTAATCCGGTCAAATCCGCCGCGCCTGTAAATTCACGCGCCTGAAGCAAACCGTTCTGACCTGTCGCCGCATCTATAACAAGAAGATTTTCGCGCGCTGCGTCAGGCATTTCACGCGTTATTATGCGGTTGATTTTCTCCAGCTCTTTCATCAAATTTGCTTTATTATGCAATCTTCCGGCAGTATCGCAAATTATGACGTCTGTGTGTCTTGCCTTTGCCGCCTGCAAGCCGTCAAAAACTACGGCGCCGGGATCGCCGCCTTCTACTCCGCGAATAATTTCGGCTCCTGTGCGCTGAGCCCAAACCGAAAGCTGGTCTGCTGCCGCCGCGCGGAACGTATCCCCCGCGACCAGCAAAACTTTCTTTCCCTGAGCAGTGTAACGCGCCGCAAGTTTGCCGATAGTAGTAGTTTTGCCTACTCCGTTGACCCCGATAACCAGTATCAAAATCGGATTCCCTTGCGTTAAAGTGTTTTCGCTTAACGCGTTTGCTTCGGCAAAAATGCTCAGCAAAATCTTTTTGAGTTCGCTGCGAATCTCTTCCGCGCCGCGCAAGCCGTACTGCTTTACAGCGTCGCGGAGATTATCGACGCATCCGGCGGATAATTCCGCGCCAATGTCGGACATAATCAACCGCTCTTCGAGTTCATCGAAAAACTCATCGTTTACGCCTGAAAAATCATCGAAAAAGCCCCTTACGGAGGCTTTAATTTTATCAAATAGTTTCATATAATTTATATTATGTGCAAACGCCTTAATTATTCGCCGAAGAATTTGCGGTGAATCGCTTTCATAGCGATGTCCGAATTCACGTCGTCGATAAGCACGGATACTTTGATTTCACTGGTGCTGATCATATGAATATTTACACTGGACTCGTACAGCGCTTCAAACATTTGGGACGCTACTCCGCTGGAGTTAATCATTCCAGCCCCGACGATACTGACCTTGCACAGCGTACTGCTTACATCCAGCTTGTTAAAGCCGATTGTTTCACGCGCTTCCATCAGCGCCGCCTCAGCAGTAGCAAGATCGCCTTTTGCAACAGTAAAGCTAATATCCTTACTGTTTTCGCGCCCGATTGACTGAAGAATAATATCGACGTTAACTCCGTTCTTTGCCATAAGGCTGAAAATCTTAAACGCAACGCCGGGCGTGTCCTCAAGCCCAACCAATGCAACGCGGGCAATATCACTGTCTTTGGCTATGCCGCTTATTTTAGTCTCTTCCATTTTTACTTTCTCCTTTACAATTGTTCCTGGTTTGCGGGTAAAGCTTGACAGTACCTCTAACTTAACCGAGTACTTACGAGCCATCTCCACACTCCGGTTATGCAGAACTTTAGCGCCCATACTGGCAAGCTCCAACATCTCGTCATATGTAATCTCGTCCAATTTATGCGCCGTCGGAACGGCGCGCGGGTCAGCGGTAAACACGCCTTCGACGTCGGTGTATATCTGGCATAAGTCCGCGTGCATAGCAGCCGCAAGCGCAACCGCTGTAGTATCACTGCCTCCGCGTCCGAGCGTAGTAATATCGAAAAACGTCGTCGTACCCTGAAATCCAGCGACAAGCACCACACGTTTACGGTCAAGTTCAGCCAAGACGCGCTCCGTCTTAATGCTGCGTATACGGGAGTTTCCGTACGCCGAAGTCGTCTGGATTCCCGCCTGCCAACCGGTCATTGAAACCGCCGGAATACCCATGCTCTCCAATGCCATAGCGCAAAGCGCAATAGACTGCTGCTCCCCTGTGGCAAGAAGCATATCCATCTCACGTTTAGATGGATTAGGGTTAATTTCCGCCGCTTTTTCAATCAAATCATCAGTAGTATCGCCCTGCGCGGACAATACTACAACCACGCTGTTATCATTGCGATAGGTCTCCGCGATGATACCGGCTACCGCTTTGATCCTGCGCGCATCGGCAACACTGCTGCCCCCGAATTTCTGTACGATCAGCAAAACCTAAAACCTCCTATTAAAAATACCGTTACCGTTTTTTATTCGGCTTACGATACATTTTCTGAAACCAACTGTACGCCCTCGCCGTCGCTCCAGTAGAGCCATTTACGGGCGTTGGTGTGCTTAACGCAGTCTATCACATCCGCAACGACAGCGCTTGCCGTAGGCATCTTGCCCGCGCCCTGACCGTAGAACAGAACCTCTCCAACGGCGTTCCCTTTGACAACTATCCCGTTGTTAGCGTTCTCTACACAGCTAAGCATATGGTCGTTGGCAATAACCTCCGGGGCAACGCGAATCATAATTCTGCCGTCGTCAAGTTTTTTCGCGCGTCCGATAAGTTTAACCTTGCCGTCAGGCGTGACAGCGTCCTTTACGCCGTCAATGCCGGTAACGCTGACCTCGTCAGGGTCAATGTGCCTGCCGAACGCCAAATCAGCAAGGATACAAATCTTACGGCAGGTATCCTTACCGCTGATGTCAGCGGTCGGGTCAGGTTCGGCATAACCAAGCTCCTGAGCAGTTTTCAGCGCCTGTTCATAGCTTTGACCTTCGCTCATCTTTGTTAATATATAGTTTGTAGTACCGTTCAGTATTCCGTAAATCTCTGTAATTTCGTTAGCCGCCAAACATTGGCTGATAGGGCGGAGAATAGGGATACCTCCGCCGACGCTTGCCTCGAAGAGATAGTTAACGTTGTTCTCTTTAGCAAGAGTAAGCAGTTCATGTCCGTATACTGCGACCAGTTCTTTATTGGACGTTACGACGCTTTTGCCGGCAGACAGCGCGCGCTTAGTAAAATCGTACGCGAACCGGGTGCCTCCGATAGTCTCTACTACTACGTTTACGTCAGGATCATTTTCAATTATGTTAAAATCTGAAATAAACAGCGGTTTGAATTCACTGTCTTCCGGAAACCGGACGTCAAGAATATATTTAAGCTCCACTTCCCTGCCGGCGCTTTGAGTAATGCGCTCTTTATTCGCTTTCAACAGTTCCGCAGCTCCTGATCCAATGTTACCGAACCCAATAATAGCTACTCCGCACTTTTCCACGGACATATCTTTGCCACCTCATTATAAGAATTTATCTATTGATACAGCATAACACATCAAGTCACAAAAAGCAAGTATTTTTTGCAGTAGCCCTGATACGATATGAAGTTTTTGTATGCGCACATTACATCACAAACCGAGCCAAAAATCAAGCGTTAAACGTAAACAAAGTGTGAATTTTTTAGTTTACAAAAATCCGGAACAAACTGGTGAATATAAGAGAAATAACAAAAAGCCCTTTAGGGCTTTTTGAATGGAGCGGGCGACGAGGCTCGAACTCGCTACCTCCACCTTGGCAAGGTGGCGCTCTACCGGATGAGCTACGCCCGCAAAAAGATTTGAATTCTAAATACTAAATTACGAATCATATTCAGAAGCCTTAATTCAGGATTCAGAATCCAAACTTGGTGCCTCCGGTCGGAATCGAACCAACGACACGAGGATTTTCAGTCCTCTGCTCTACCGACTGAGCTACAGAGGCAGTTTACAGACAGGGAATAATGGCGACCCAGAACGGGCTCGAACCGTCGACCTCCAGCGTGACAGGCTGGCGTTCTAACCAACTGAACTACTGGGCCACTTTTTAAGACGCGCTGTATCCTCGTATTTGGTGGGAACAACAGGGCTCGAACCTGTGACCTCCTGCTTGTAAGGCAGGCGCTCTAACCAGCTGAGCTATGCTCCCGGATTGCTCCCGAACCGTCAACGCAGGTTATCTTAACACAGTAATCGCAGTTTGTCAATACCTTTTTTTATTTTCCGCCAAATTTTTTCTGACGCGTCCGTTAAGACCGCAGTTTTGGGAGTAACGGCAAGATTAGCTATTGACAATCAGGTTTTTTAAGTGTATAATGCAGATACTTAATACCGAAAGGGTTATACTCTAATGAATAATAAAAACGATGATGAGATTCTTGATTTCGGCGCAGACTTCTATACCGTCACTGACGAAGAAGGCAATGAATATGAAATCGAACATTTAGACACACTAATATTAGACGACGGCACAACGTATATGTCATTCACTGAAGCTGATGAAACCGAAAACCCGGAGATGATTATCTTCAAGGTCATTGAGGAGAACGGCGAAGAGCTTTTCGCCACTATTGATGATGAAAATGAGCTTCAGGAAATCTACGATAAATTTATGGAGCGTCTTTACGACGACGAAGAGGATCAATAGACTTGAGTTTCACCCCCTGCTGTTCACGTGATAAATCTTTTATGTACCACAACAGTCAAACGGGATGCCGGAAAAACTCTTGCCGCGGCTCGCAGGCCTCCCGCTTAGGTTCACCTGAGCGGATGTTGGAAGCAATAAAACGGCAAGGAGGCGACCCACCTGCTTTACAGCGGGTTACTGACGGGTTTACACGGCTCCGGCGGGGGGTGTTTTATTAACACACCGGAGATTAATAATATGAAAAATAAAGCGAACCTGCACACAGCTTTAACTATAATTGCCGCTGTTGCGGCGGCAGTCCTGGAGCTTTTGCTGTTCAAAGTATTGGAAATCAACCGGTATCTAATCACCGGATATATATTTTCAGTTATAGCGATCGCGGTAGTATGCACCGTGTTGATTTGGACTATCCGGCATTCAAAAGACAGGGTTGCCGGAATACAGGTGCTTGGGTTCGCGGCAATCTACTTTGTGCTGAATATAGTGACCTCAATCGGAATGTATACAATGAACGCGCTTGGATTTGATGTGCTTAAATTCCGCTGGCATATTATTATTGAGCTGATATTCCTGATTTGCGTAGTTACAATGGGTATTATGTCGTACTTAGACTATTACAAGCCCGGCGACGAAACTCAGGACGCGTATTATAACGACCCGGTCGGCGGACATATTCCCGGCGAAGAAAAAGGCAAAAATAAATAATTCTCAGCGGCATCTTAAGGGCAATGTAAAATATAACGTCAGCCGCACCTCGCAACGGGTGCGGCTTTGGGTGTTTCCGCGCACGTAACATCGGCAGGGCAACTAACTGCCGTTAACGCCCTGAATAAGTTTGGGATTGCATAGGTTGTTTGTTTTTATACCCCGTCCGTATACCCAGGCGGGATATTAGACGGCATTGCGTCGTCTAACTCCGAAATCTTTTCAAGGACGACCCCTTGAAGATATTGGGGCGGAACCCTTGTTCCCGCTTCCCAGTTTTCGACTGTTCTGAGCGGTACCCACGTTAACTTGGACACCGCCCGCTGCGTTATCCCCTTGCGATACCGCAAAGTATATAATTGCAACGCGAAGCCTTGACGCTTCGCAGGGTCAAAAGGTTTTTTCATTTTGATGTCTTCTTTGATTGTATTTTCCCCATTATAACGCCATTGAGGCGTATAGTCAAGAAAACATTATAAGCGCAAACAACAACAGCAGGAGACGGAATTACCCGCCTCCTGCTGTTGTTTGTGCAAAGGTTCAATCCACGCTCTCCTTG
>JAITQY010000150.1 GCA_031288675.1 Oscillospiraceae bacterium
ATCGGAGAACCAACAGGTGACGAATGCAGGATAGCGTTTGATAACAGATTAACTATCATACTCTCAATACGAATTGGATTCCCGGCAATGATTACATCATCCGAAAAATCATCGCGGTATTCTATATTAAGCTCGTTCTCTTTGAATAACGCCTTTATAGATGTGATCAGCGAAACCATAAGGTTGCGAATATCTATAGCGTAGAAGTCAATATGTTTGATATTTTCGCGTTCCTTATCCTGCTCCATAGCTTCTGTAATATTTTCGACCGCGCGTATCAGCCGGAACTGCGATTTGCGCAGCATATTCATAAACATTGATACTTCACGTTTAACCGAATGATCAATCACGCTTAATTTTTGTTCAATCAAGCGCAGTGACGCTAATGACGTTCCGACTACTTCACGTAACGGACTATTTATGTTTGTCATAAACTCTTTCATCCGGTCAATAAAAACAGTATCTTTAGACAGGTAAAGTTCTGTTCCGTCAGTTAGTGTTGATGCAAAACCATACAATTCACCGTCTATCTCTGCTTCTGAATCGCTGATTTGTACAATAACGGGAGCGCCATCGGCTTTGCAGTATTTATCTTTAGCAAGTCCGTTAGCCGATATTACTGTGCCGTCACGAACTATAACTGCGGGCGACGCAAGCATATTTAATAGCTCGTTGTACTGCGGTTGTTCGTAAGTCATATATTATTCACCCAATTCTCTCTCTAAGGTATATCTGCAAAAATAAAAATGCTATTATAGTATAACCGAAACATAATAAAATTGCAATCGTAAATTTAAAATATCTCTTGTTTTTTTTAGAACACCGGTATTTTATAGCGAAACATAAGATAAAAACAGAGGGGCGGCATCAACCGCCCCTCTGTTTTTGCTGAATTAGCGTTGTTCGCTTACATACATATGGGCGCGGTTTTGAATTATTTTTACCGTATCTGCCGCAGATTTTTGCCCCGCAAAAAACGGTGACAGTTCATCGTTGATTATTTTGGACAGCTGCTCGTTTTCTTGCGCAAGCTTAGTAACAGAGTTCATAAAGTCAAGCAGCTTATCGTATTGCTCCTGCGTCATCGCATAATACGGGAACTCTTGATTATCAAAATAGTACCAGCCCTTAGGATAGATTTTTGTGCCGTCGTCTTTGGTGATTGTACCTTGAGGTTCCTCGACTACCGAATCCGGAACAGGGGATACGGAGCTTGCCACAGACACCATGGCAGATTCACGCGAAGAATATGTTTTACCTTTACCGCTTCCGTATGGATTCTCCGTAACGTCTGTCATAGCGTCCTTTGCCATTTTATCGAACACCTTTTGATTGGTCGGGAAATACCAGTTATAGCTTGTCTGGAACTTTTCAGAGATAAGCATACTCATCACTTTCCACGCGGCGTCTTTGTTGTTGCACTTTGTACTCATTGCCATTGGACTTTGCGGGAAAAACGCGCTTCCGTTCTCACTTTCGCAAGGGAAGCCCTTGAATGCGAGATTACCGCCGAATTGAGCTTCGTATCTCATATAGTCGTCAAAGTTGCCGAACGACGTCATATTTCCAAGCTGTTTGCCGTTAAGGATTTCGACCATCTCGTCTTTATACTCATAGTTGCTGTCCCAGTCAAACTCCTCCGGGAATGTCTTGATAAACTCAATAAGGCTGATAAATTCCGGAGAATCGAAATACACTTTTCCGCCCTCGAAATCAATGTACTCATCAATGTTATATATGAGTATCGCGCTAAGCATTTGCTGGCGGTCCATATAGAACGAGAACGGGCGCGCCCCGGGATTTGCGGTAAGAGCCGCGTTCAAATCAGCCATTGTCCAGCCGACTTTAGAACCTACTATACGGCTGTCTCCTAATACGGTAATTGGCGTCAGCCCAGACGCTATCTGCAGCAGCTTCCCGTTATCGTCCTCCATAACGTTACGCGCCGCCTGAGTAAGAGCCTCTTTGCCGCCAAGTTCCGCGTCTTTCTCAAGATACGGATACAAATCTTCAAGCAAACCGCGTGACGCGTAGATTGAGAACGGAAGCTGGTTCATAAGCATAAGGTCAGGAACATTGCCGCTGATGATTTCTGTGTTCAGCTTAGTTACTCCGGCGGAGTAATCATCCTGAGTGTTGTATATGCTGTAGTCAATGACTTTTACCCGGTAATCAGGATCCGTGCGGTTAAAGTCAAGGATAGCTCCGCGCAAATTATAGTCAAAATAGTTACACGCAAGCGTAATGATTTCCTTCTGCTTGACTTCGGACGCAGGAGTCTTTTTCAGCGTCACGATTTGAATATTTGCTTCAGGTTCTGAATCTTCAAAAGCTACACTGCCCCCGTTATAGCTCATCTCGTATTCCATGCCGTATCCGCTGTTATAAGTGGCGATAACGTCACCGTTTTCCGTTAACCCGATTACCGTAATGGTATTACCGTCAACATCGCTGTCAAGCCAGTTTATAAGCTCCGTTTTCTCCGACTGCCCGGGCGTGAATTTCATCAGCGCCGTGTCACTGCTGAATATCAAGTCCTTACCGTCCGGAGTTGCGCCGATAATATTCCATGCGTTGAACGGCATAGAACCCAATGCTTCACCGATCTTCTTATTAGCTATATCAATCGGTTTCAGTAATTCATTACTGCTTTTGCTTTCATAGATAGAAATTGCCGCGCGTCCATCCGGAAGCACCAAAATCTGATTTATCCAACCCACATCATTTGTGATAGTCTCACTAAAAGCAAGTGAACCGTCCGCAGCAAACACATAAATCGTATTGCCTCCGTTATTATTGTATCCTATCCCCAGCAAATTACCGGAACCGTCTACGTTTAGATTATAGAAATTCGCATACGGGTCGTTCTCCTTAATCAAAGCAAGGTCAAGCTCCGCGAGAGTTTCGCCGGTTTCAAGGCTTATTTTACGGACGATTGTCTGTTGATCGTCTATCCAATTGCCCTTATCGTCCTCATATCCGAACCATCCCTGTTCGTTCACCCACGCAGAGGTTGCGTCAATAACCTTGAATGTATTAAGATAATACTGAGTACCCTCCGGAGCCGTCTCCGGCGGAGCAGGCAGTTTATATCCGTAAATCTGCTTATATTCTGTTCCGTCCGTTTTCACGCTGAATAAACGCTGCTCAGAAATATCGTATGTATAGTAGTCCTCGCCTTCGGTTGACCCCACATCATCCGGCAGCGGTTCGATATTGCCGTTCTCATCATAGTACCGTACTAACGGCATCGGCAGAGTCTCTTCTCCGCCTTCGCCTTTGCCCCAGTATTCTGTGCGCTGACCTATTACTATATTCTGAACAAAGTAAATAGTATCTCCTACCAGCGCCGGATAATTAACCTCAGTAACTTCCGCCGGTAAATCCGTATAACTCGGAACGTACACATAACCTGAGGCTGCTGCGGGGGTGCCGGGTTTATTGACTGTACCGTCTCCGCTGCCGGACGGCTTACACGCGGCTAACATCGTAATTGATAATGCCGCTAAAATAATTGCTGATATCCCACGTCTTATTATAGTTTGCATAATATATTTCCTTTCTGCATGTTGTAAGTATCACTGAGATAGATTAACATATTACTTTGATTATGTCAAGTTCATTTCACCATCAAATTGTGACGGCAATGTAAACGATTTGAAAGTTATCACTGCCTAAATTTCAAATCGTTCCAATTGTTAACATTGTATTAAAATTATTGACAAACACAAACCGTTGCAGTATTATGTTTGGACAATCATTACAAAACCATCAGTCTAAAGACGAAAGGATTTATTCAAAATGCGACGTATTCTAACTCTTGTCCTTGCCTGTGCGATGGCTGTTACTCTATTTACCGCTTGCGGAGGCAATGGCAAAGACTCCGGAAAGGGCAATTCTTCCGGTACCAATGCTGCCCGCCAGCTAACAACTAATGATTTCCTTTACGTGCCTGCATATATTACGCCGCCCAGTGATGTTACTGAAATTCAAAATGCTGTGCTTGTCGGTGATGACGTCTACTTTTTCGCTACCAAAGTCACTGGTACGCGCAAGCAGCTTACCGCCGATAACGCTATGTTCGGCTGGGGACAGACCGCGTCATACAATGAAGACGGCTCTGTTCCTGCCGGATACCACGAGGAGGAGGTTGACGTTTCTGAGCAGCGTCTTTTCAAGATGGACGCTGACGGCGCGTCAGTTACCGAACTTCCGGCGTTTACCCATCCGGCTATTCCTGAAACTGCAACGCCCGGCACTGCGTGGACTATAGGCGGAGTGCTTGACGCGGGAGACGGTTCTGTTTGGATAAACGAAACCGGATATTTCGGCTACAGCGATCCGAACAATCCAAGCCAGTATGTTGACGATACCCGGCTGATGATTCGCCGTGTAAGCCTGGCGGACGGCTCGGTGCTTGCAGAAATCGACGGTTCGGCTCTTCGCGCCGGTAATCCTTATTTCTCCATTACATATTTCCTTGCCGACAGTAAAGGCAATCTTTACGTCGCGGGATATGACGGCGCAACTCACATTTACAATAATACCGGCGCTGATATGGGTACTGTCACCATTCCGCAGGGCGGATACATTCAGAATATGGTTCGTATGCCTGACGGCAACGTCGCGGTTCTGTTCAGCGATATGACCGGCGTACCTAAGCTCAAAGCGATTGACGTCACTACGCGCCAGCTTACTTCCGATTACGGCAACTTAAACATCAGCACAAACACATTCGGCGGTTTTGGATTTGGCGGAACCGACAGCGGATTCTGCGGATATTCCGATGACGGTCAGTCTATGCTGTGGTATGACACAACCGCGCTGTATTCCGTTAAGCCTAACGAAGACCGAAAGGAACTTATCAACTGGATTGACAGTGACGTTGATCCAAGCGGCATTCAGGTTCTCGGCACTTTGTCCAACGGCAAAATCTTTGCGCTTAATATTACCGGCGGAAACGCTTCCGGAGGAATGTTCGGCGGCGGGTTCTATGCGGGCGGCGGCTTCGGCGGAAACACTGCCCAAACCATTGACGTCATACAGCTTACCAAAACTCCGCTTGACCAAGTTCCTGTCAAAAAAATTCTTACGCTTGCTTGCGTTCAGCTTGACACTACGCTTCGCGCGGAGGTTCTCGACTTTAACAAAAAAGATCCGAACTACCGCATTAAGATTATCGACTACAGTGTCTATAACACGAGTACCGACTACACTGCCGGCATTACCAAGCTAAATACGGAAATCGTCGGCGGCAATGTTCCGGACATTCTTTATACCGGCGCGCTTCCGATCAGCAATTATATTTCTCAGGGCTTGATAGAAGACCTTTATCCGCTGCTTGACGGTGATACTGCACTCGGCGGACGCGAATCTGTCGTACCTGCATACCTGAAAGCGCTTGAAAACAACGGCAAACTCTACCAAATCAGCAGCGGCTTTATGATTATAACGCTCACCGGCAATGCAGATGTAGTAGGGGACGGTGACGGCTGGAACATGGACGACGTCAATAAGGTGCTCGCTGATAACCCGAACGCAAAACTTTTCCCGGACGGTTTCGACCGCAGCACCGCGCTTAATTTAATTCTTACGCTCAATATCTCCAAATATGTTGACCCGGAAACCGGAACCTGTAAATTCAACACTCCGGAATTCATAAAACTTCTCGACTTCATTAAAACTAACTTCCCGGAGAGCGTGGACTATTCTAATATGGGTGCGTATGCTGATCCCAACGCCGCTCTCATTAATGGTACGCAGCTTGTTCAGCTTGGTGTTCTGACAAACTTTGATAGTTTTATGAACGCCGATGCGCTGTTCAATAAAAAAGCCGTATTCAAGGGATTTCCTGTAGAAGACAAAAACGGCAACGCGTTTATGAGTACTCTCGGTCTCGCGATTAGTACGACCTGTGCAGACAAGGACGGAGCTTGGAGCTTTATGCGCCGAATACTCACAAAGGAGTATCAGAATAAATCCGGCGGCTTCAGCGGATTTCCAAGCAATCAGGCGTTATTAGCCGAACGCGCGCAGGAAGCTATGACAGAGAATAACGACATCGGCTTCTACGCTTGGACGCCTGAAGCCGGCAAAGACTCTGACGGCGACGGCTCCAATGATGTTTGGCCTAAAGGTCAGGTCGGCGGAGGCTTCGGCAGTACTACTCAGGCGATTTACTACTACGCTATGACACAAACTCAGTACGACCGCTATATGAGTTTCATTAACGGCATAGCTTCAGTTACCGAATCTGACAGTTCGCTTACGAACATCATCACCGAAGAACTCGGACCGTTCTTCGCCGGTCAAAAAAGCGCAGCCGATACTGCTGCGGTTATTCAAAATCGCGCTCAGCTCTACATTAACGAACAACGCTGAACATACTTTCAGGGGGCGGATATTCCGTCCCCTGAAATTTAACAATTTGTTTACGATTGCACGCAAATAAACTCTTGACAAATCAGAAACTTTGTGCTATAATACAGGTGTAGTGATTAATGACTAATATTTAATGATTAACATCCCCGCAGGGCGCTTCCATCGTCCACTCGCGACTGTCTACTTTTGACTAACGACTATCTCGGCATTGCTCGCCCGGCATCTTCCCCTCCGTCCCACGCAGGGCGTATCTCCCGTCCACTGTCTACTCACGACTATGGACTAACGACTATCTCGCGTTTCCCTCGTCTCCTAACTCCTACTACCTAATACCTAATGCCTATCTCCTATATGGACTACCGGCTATCTATCATCCGCTTCAATGCCCCGTTGCCGTAATCCAAAACCCGCTTTACGCGGCTGACGATCGCGCTTGACAGTTGAGTTTCGTCAATGATTTGCTGATACGTCTTTCCAGCGGAAAGCATTTTCGCTACGTTCCATCTGTTTTCCATCGCGTGTATCTCCGAAGGCGCGCACAAATCATCAAGCAGCTCTTTCAGCTCCTCCGGAGTTTTCAGCTTGTTTATCGCCTCGTAAAGCGTCATACATCAGTCCTCAATCAAACTGATCAGTGCGTTTACAGCTCCGTCAATACCTGTAGCAGTAGTATTCAAAACTACGTCATACTGACTAAGCTCGTTACGCGGCAGTCCGGTATAGAACTTATGATAGTACGCGCGTCCTTTATCCACTTTGGCAAGCTCTGACTCCGCGCTCTTGCGGTCATAGCCGTAAACGGAAACTATACGTTCCAGCCGGTCTGCCTTATCGCCGTACAAAAGTACGCGCAGCAATCGCGGATCGCCGCGCAGAATATACCCGGCAACGCGCCCTACAATGACACAATCCCC
>JAITQY010000151.1 GCA_031288675.1 Oscillospiraceae bacterium
GTCTTCGGTTGACGCATCTTCTGAGATTTCAGTTGATTTAGAAACCGCCGTGTCTTCAGGAAGCTCGTCCGCAAATGCCGCTAACGGTAAAAGCGCAATGATAAAGATAACGGCGATTATGAGGTTGAGAATTTTGATATGTGTATTCATTGGTATGTATATCCTCCGTACAAAATGTTATTATAACAATTATATTAAATAAGTGCAAGAAAAAACGCGAACACGGTCGCGAAAAAATTAAAAATTTTGCTCGACATAAAATGCACTTGAAATATGAGTATTTATGTGTTATAGTAGCTAAGGATTTTAATGCAGCCGCTTAGCAAGCTGCGGCAAACGAGTAAATATAATATTAAAATGAACTTTTTATACATTCAAATATAAAAAATTAAAAAACTTTTTCTTAAATGAAAGGACAATCAAAAATTAATATGGCAGACAAATTGAAGATAGTCGCCCTCGGCGGCTTAAATGAGATTGGGAAAAACATCACCGCGTATGAGTTCAAAAACGACATAATTATCGTTGACTGCGGAATGGGTTTTCCTGATGAGGATTTATACGGAGTAGACGTCGTCGTTCCTAATGTAGCGTATTTAGCAAAGAACCGTGAAAAAATACGCGGAATTTTCCTGACGCACGGACACGAAGACCATATAGGCGCGATTCCGTATGTGCTAAAGGACATTACAGCTCCGATTTTCGCAACCCCCATGACGCTTGGGCTGGTTAAACTCAAGTTGGAAGAACACCGTTTAATGGACATCGCGCAGTTTGTAGAAATTGAAGCAGGCAAAAACTATAAAGCCGGATGTTTCTCAATTGAACCTATACACATCAACCATAGCATAGCAGGTTCAGTGAGCTTTGCTATAACGACCCCAATGGGAGTAGTGGTTCAAACCGGCGATTTCAAAATCGACCCGACGCCCATAAACGATGAGATGACAAACCTTACAAGGTTCGGAGAGCTTGGTAAGAAAGGTGTTCTTGCGCTGCTCAGCGACAGCACGAATGTGGAGCGAAGCGGATTCTCGTCCTCCGAGAGGCGCGTCGGCGTTCGCTTTGACAGTCTTTTTGACAGTTGTAAGGAACGTATAATCATAACAACATTTGCTTCCAATGTCCACCGTGTTCAGCAGATAATGAACATCGCAGCGCGCTACGGGCGCAAAGTCGCAGTTACCGGACGCAGTATGGAAAATATGATAAAGGTTGCGGTTCAGCTTGGATATATGAACGTTCCGCCGGACACGTTAGTTGATATTGCTACCGTTAAAAATCTTCCTAAAGAAAAAATCGTTATCATTACTACCGGCAGTCAGGGCGAAACAATGTCCGCGCTTTACCGTATGGCGTTCAGCGGGCACAAGTATATCGAAATACAGCCCGGTGACCACGTAGTTATGAGCGCAAGCGCCGTTCCGGGAAATGAAACTACGGTCAGCAAAATTGTTAACGAGCTTTTCCGCAAGGGCGCGGAAGTTATGTACCGTGCGGTTGACGAGCTTCACGTCTCCGGTCACGGATTCCAAGAGGAGCTTAAAATCATCATGGCGCTTACGAAGCCGAAGTTCTTTATTCCGGTTCACGGAGAACACCGCCATCTGAAGATGCACGCTGAAATCGCAAAGACGATGGGAATCCCGGCAAAAAATGTGATCATCTCCGACATAGGGCAGGTGATTGAAATTTCACGCAAGGACATCAAGCTTAACGGTACAGTGCAAAGCGGACGTACTTTTGTGGACGGAACCGGAATAGGCGACGTCGGCAGTATAGTACTGCGCGACCGTAAACACCTTGCGACGGACGGAATGCTTGTAATTGTCGCCGGAATAAGTATGGAGGACGGAAGTGTAGTTTCCGGTCCGGACATTATTACACGCGGATTTGTGTATGTCAAAGAAAACGCTACGCTGATTGACGAGATTCGTTCCGTAGCGTTAGAGTCACTTAATCAGTGCAATTTGCGTAATATCAGCGACTTTACGACTATCAAAAGCGCAATTAAAGGTGCGGTATCACAGTATCTTTATAAAATCACAAAGCATAATCCGATGATACTGCCGGTAATTTTAGAAGTATAGGAGGAGAACGATGAGAAGAGACAAAATTAATTACTATTTGGATATTGCGGACGCCGTACTTGTGCGTTCTACATGTCTGCGCCGCAAATACGGGGCGCTTATAGTAAAGAACGATGAGATAGTTTCTACCGGATATAACGGCGCGCCGCGGGGTCGCAAAAACTGTGACGACCTGAAGTACTGTCTGCGTGACGCTAAAGGCATTCCGTCAGGACAGCAATACGAGCTTTGCCGCAGTGTCCACGCTGAGGCAAACAGTATAATCAGCGCTCCGCGGAGCGAGATGCTTGGCGCAACGCTATATCTTATCGGGCGTGACGCAAAAACCGGAGAGTTGCTTGACGCCGCGCCGTGCAGTATGTGCGCGCGCCTGATTATAAACTCCGGAATAGAGAAGATAGTACAAAAAAATTCGGACGGTACATATAAGATGGTTAACGTTCACGATTTGATTTATGACGACGATACAATCCATTGAAGCATACAGCCCTGCGCAGAAAGCGGGAATAAAAACAGGCGAGACGCTTGTTTCAATAAACGGTCATATCATAGAGGACGTACTGGACTACAGGTTTTACAGCGCAGACGATATGCTGACGGTCGAAACCCATACGCCCGGAAAAAAGATAAAGCTATACCGCATTGCTAATCCAAACTATTCGACGTTAGGTATTACGTTTGAAAACTCACTGATGGATCGAGCAAAAAGCTGTGCTAATAAGTGCGTATTTTGCTTTATTGACCAGCTTCCAAAAGGATTACGTGAAACGCTTTATTTCAAAGATGATGATGCGCGGCTTAGTTTTTTACAAGGCAACTACATTACGCTTACCAACTTATCCGAACGTGAACTTGATCGTATTATCGCGCTTAGAATCAGCCCTATACATGTGTCTGTACACACTACAAATCCTGAATTACGTATTCAGATGATGGGCAGTAAGCGAGCCGGAGAAATATTGCCGCGCTTAAAGAAGCTATGCGGTTCCGGGATAGAGGTCCACTGTCAAATTGTCGTTTGCCCGGGATTAAATGACGGCGAGGAACTGAAACGCACGTTAAATGAGATACCTGACAGCTGCGCAAGTATCTCCGTTGTGCCGGTCGGGCTGACAAAACATCGCGCCGGACTTCCTGTGCTTACTCCCGTAGGGGAACGGGAAGCAAATGATATAATTGATACGGTTGAGCGCGCAGGACGCAAAAACGCCTATATTGCGGACGAACTGTTTCTTAAAGCGAAACGCGCTCTTCCAAGCGCGGAATACTATGATGATTTCCCGCAATTTGAAAATGGGGTAGGTATGCTCGCTTTGTTTGAATCTG
>JAITQY010000081.1 GCA_031288675.1 Oscillospiraceae bacterium
CGGAGCTGCGCGGCTATGAACTGCTTAGTCAGGCGGCGCGGAAACGCGGATTCATGATTTCCGGCGGAGAGTTTGACACACTTAGAATGGCGAATATAGCGCTTGACGAATTCCGTGCCGGAACGATAGGGCGTATAACGTTAGAGAAAGCGGGATAGAGTAACCGGAGGTAAGGGATGAGCCGTGAAGTTACGCCGATGATGCGGCAGTATAATGAACTTAAACAGCAGGCTGAGGGTTGCATACTTTTCTTCAGGCTCGGCGACTTTTACGAGATGTTCGGCGAGGATGCTAAGCTTGTATCGCGCGAGTTGTCGCTGACACTTACAACGCGTGACAGGAACGCGGAATCGGATGAAGACCGCACGATGATGTGCGGAGTACCGTATCACTCGGCAGAAAGCTATATCGCGCGGCTGCTGAAAAAGGGATATAAGGTTGCGGTATCGGAGCAGATGGAAGATCCGGCAACTACGAAGGGGTTGGTATCGCGGGAGATTACGCGCGTTATTACGCCCGGAACCGTTACGGAACCGTCAATGTTGGAAGACCGGCAATCGAACTATATAGCGTCCGTGTGGGTAAATACGGAGGTTGACGCGGAAGACGGGTCGGCGGTTTGTTTTTGTGACGTCTCTACGGGGCAGACGAGCGCGGCAAGGTTTTACGGAAGTGCGGCAAATGAGCATATCCTTAACGAGCTTGTGCGCTATCAGCCCGCGGAAATTATACTTTCACCGGGCGCGGCGGAGAATTTCAACGTCAAATACTTCCTTTCAAAAAGCAATTGTGCGCTTGCGCGGATAAACGCGGATGTCTTTGAGTTAGAGCGGTGCCGCGAAATATGTATGCGGCATTTCACACGAGAAGGAGAAGCGGCGGGCAGAGAACTGTTTGACCCGGTAATTTTGAAAGCGTCCGGCGCGCTGCTTAACTATCTTGAGGATACGCGGAAAAGCGATTTAGCCTATATATCTTTGCTGTCGGTATATACCACAGGACAGTATATGGAACTGGATTTACCGGCGCGGAAGAACCTTGAGCTTACCGAATCACTGCGATCCGGTGAGAAGCGAGGCTCATTGCTGTGGACAATCGATAAAACAAAAACCTCAATGGGCGGACGTATGCTTCGCAGTTGGTTAGAGAAGCCTCTGTTAAGCGCGGCTCTGATTCGCCGCCGCTTGAACGCCGTTGAAGAGCTTACGCGCAGCACTCTCGCGCATGGGGAAATCACACGATTGCTGAAAGACGTGGACGATATAGAGAGGCTTGCGACACGGGCGGCGTACGGCTCAGCAAATGCCAGAGACTTGTACGCGCTTGCGACGTCAGCGGAGGTTTTACCTGAACTAAAGCGTTTGCTTTCGCCGATGAAAAGCGTAATGCTGTCGGAAATTTCCAAGATAAATGATTTACAGGATATGCGGAATCAAATATTGTCCGCAATATCGGAATCACCTCCTTTCAGTGTGCGCGAGGGCGGATTTATACGAAGCGGTTACAGCGCGGACGTTGACCGGTTACGTTTGCTTGCGGAGGATTCTAAGGCGGCGCTTGCGCAAATAGAGGCGCGGGAGCGTGAGAGGACTAAGCTGAGGCTGAAAGTGGGTTACACGCGTGTTTTCGGCTATTATATAGAGGTTACGCGCGGTGACAGCGATAAGGTTCCGGATGATTATATCCGTAAGCAGACGCTTACGAACGCGGAACGGTTTATTACTCCGGAACTTCGACAATTGGAAAGCGAGGTGTTATCCGCAAAGGATAAGCTTCAAGCGTTGGAGTACGATCTTTTCCGCGATTTATTGGCTGACGCGGCGGCGAAGGCGGATACGATACGTGAGGTTGCTAAGGATCTTGCGTCGCTTGACGCGCTTTGCAGTCTTGCGGAGGTTGCCGCCGAATACGGCTATTGTATGCCGGAAGTGGATATGTCCGATACGATAAGCATTATTGACGGGCGGCATCCGGTAGTGGAGCGTACGCTGTCGGATACGCTGTTTGTGCCGAATGATACGTATCTGAACGGCGGAGACAATCGCGCCGTGATAATTACGGGTCCGAATATGGCGGGTAAATCGACGTTTATGCGGCAGACGGCGCTTATTGTTCTGCTTGCGCAAATCGGGAGCTTCGTGCCGGCAAAATCCGCGACTATCGGAATCCGTGACCGCATATTTACACGAATCGGCGCGAGTGACGACCTTGCGGGAGGTCAGAGTACCTTTATGGTGGAGATGTCGGAGGTCGCTTCAATCCTGCGTAACGCAACGGAACGTTCGCTGATAATACTGGACGAAATCGGACGCGGAACCTCTACATATGACGGAATGGCGATTGCGCGCGCGACTTTGGAGTACTGCCTTGATAAGTCAAATGGCGGGATAGGCGCGATGACGATGTTCAGTACTCACTATCACGAGCTTGCCGTGTTAGAGAATGAGCTTAGCGGAGTACGGAATTTTCAGATGTCGGTAAAGAAGCGCGGAGAGGAAATCGTGTTCCTGTGCAGGGTAATTCCGGGCGGTGCGGACAGAAGTTACGGCGTGGAAGTAGCGAAACTTGCCGGACTTCCGGAGCGCGTAATCAAACGGGGACGCGCGCTGTTAAAAGAACTTGAGTCGCGTCCGGACGCGCTTCAGACGGCGATTTCAATCAATGAAGAACCGGAAGAAGCACAAATCAGCCTTGAAGCCGCGACACGTGACGCGGTTGCCGATAAACTGCGCTCCACAGACTTGAACACGCTTTCTCCGATTGAAGCAATGAATTTGTTGTACGAGCTAAAACAAACTCTTGAATGAGGTGACATATGAAGCGTTCTGAAATTAACAAAATCCTG
>JAITQY010000147.1 GCA_031288675.1 Oscillospiraceae bacterium
GGAGGCGAGGGGAGTTGAACCCCTGTCCGAAAACGATTCCGCGATGATTTCTCCGGGCGCAGCGGATTTTTTAGCTTATCCGGTCACAGCAGATCCGCAAGACTGTTACCGTGGCAGCCTATTGTGCGTGGCACGCATTTAGGCGTCAGCGTACACACGTTCCCGGCTAATCGACGCTCAAATCCCGGGTCGCCGGATTCCCGGGCAGAACGCGCGGACTTAAATTATGCCGCGAGAGCCAACCTGTTGCTGTTATAGCTGTAGTTGACCGAAGTTGTATCTTTGTCAGATAATTTTTAAGTTGCTGTTGTTAAGGCGGAACGCCCCGCCGCCCGCTTTCCTCGTTTCCTCATCCCCGTCGAAACCGGAACGCCCCCGTTTCATTAGGAACATATGTATTCTATCACAAACTCCTAAGTTTGTCAAGTGCCTTGTGTCCGGTTTCGTATAAATTCAACAAATAGAAAATTTTAGAAACAAACAGTTGACTTGGCAGTACGTCAATACTGATTATTATAATTTACGATGCAAGCAAAATCATAAGAACGCGAAGCTGATTCAAAATAAAAAATCACAATTTATTTACGTTTAACACTTGGCTTTTGAAATGGCTTGTGATATAATATATATATATTAAAACTTCAAAACGTATTAAGCGCTTTGTCAAACGCCTATATTCCTTATTGCGAAAATACTTGACAGCCCAGCTTATTTATGTTAAAATCACCAAATAGCAAGGGGGCGCAGAACTATGTCAAATAACGCAAAGAAATTTTATATCACAACACCGATTTATTATCCGTCGGCGGAGCTGCATATCGGTCACACTTATTGTTCAACGGCTACCGACGTTATGGCGCGGTATAAGCGTCAGCGCGGTTTTGACGTTATGTTTCTGACCGGAGTTGATGAACACGGTCAAAAAATAGAAACAGCCGCCGCTAAGGAGGGTTTGCAGCCTAAGGAGTTCCTTGACCGCATTGTTGCGGGCATTCTTGACCTGTGGAAGCTGATGAACATCAGCTATGACCGTTTTATCCGCACTACGGACGAATACCACGTTAAGACCATCCAAAAGGTTTTTCGTATGCTTTACGACCGCGGCGATATATACAAAGATACTTATAAGGGCAAGTACTGTGTTCCGTGTGAGAGCTTCTGGACTGAAACTCAGCTGGAGAACGGCAAATGCCCGGACTGCGGGCGCGAGGTTCAGGACGCGGAAGAAGAAGCATATTTTTTCAAGCAGTCCGCATATGCAGACCGTATTTTGGAGCTTTATGAAAGGCAGCAGGATTTTCTTACACCTAAAAGCCGGGTTAATGAGATGGTCAACAACTTCATTAAGCCGGGTTTGGAAGATATTTGCGTTTCGCGGACAAGCTTCAAATGGGGTATTCCGGTTGACTTCGACCCCGGACACGTGGTGTACGTGTGGGTTGACGCGCTGTTCAACTATATGTCCGCGCTCGGCTATCTCAATGGTGAATATCATGATATTGACCGTTACTGGCCGGCAGATGTTCACTTTGTGGGCAAGGAGATTGTGCGCTTCCACTCAATACTTTGGCCGGCAATGCTGATGGCGCTGGAGCTTCCGCTGCCTAAGCAGGTTTACGGTCACGGCTGGCTCACGATTAACGGTCAGAAAATCGGCAAGTCGCTCGGAAACGCTGTTGACCCGTATGTACTCGCGGAGCGATACAGCGTGGACGCGTTGAGGTACTTCCTCCTTAGGGAGTTCACGTTCGGGCAGGACGGTGATTTCACGCGGGAGCGTATGCTTACGCGCATCAACACCGACCTTGCCAACAATCTCGGTAATCTTGTCTCGCGCACCCTCGCAATGCAGGATAAGTACTCTGTCGCCGCTGACCCTGACAATGTAGAGCCGGAATTTACTGTGCTGATGAACACAACTCATGCGGAGTTTGATGCGCAAATGGAGAAGTTCGCGTTCCAGAATGCCTTGCAAGCCGTGTTCGGCGCGCTCGACCGCGCGAACAAATACATTGACGAGACTACCCCTTGGATGCTTGCGAAAGACGAATCGAAGCGCGGCGAACTCGAAACGGTGATAAACACTCTGCGTTACGCGATTGATAAGTCTGCATACCTCCTTACTCCGTTTATGCCGGACACTGCGGGCAAAATTCAATCTCAGCTTAACGGGTCGGCGCGTGAGGTACTTTTCCCAAGAATTGACATCAAGAAAGAACTGGAGTATCTCGAACAAAATGGCTGATATTACATTTAAGTACGGACTTGAAAACACCGATTTCACGCGCGTAACGGCTATGCTGGGCGCTTCTTACTGGATTCCCGGCGTTACGGAGGACAAAGTCCGCGCCGCGTTTGAAAACAGTGCCGTCGCTGTCGCCGGCTATGATGGTGATTATCAGATGTGCTGCTGCCGTGCCGTAAGCGACAAAACGCGTTTTGCGTATATTATGGACGTCTATGTTGATGAACAATACCGCCGTAAAGGCTATGGACAGCAGATGCTGAAGTTTTTGCTCAAAGCTCCGGAACTTGAAACCGTTCGGCACATCACTCTGCTTACCCGTGACGCGCATAAATTTTATGAAAAAGTAGGGTTTTCACTGTTCTCACGCCCGGAGGACTTACTGGAAATTAAGAAAGGCAATTGGTGATTATGAAACGATTGACAGTTCACAGGATTGCGCTTGCGGCGGTAGTAGCGGCGCTTTACTTTGCGCTTACGACCCTTCTTGCGCCTATCAGCTACGGACCGGTGCAATTCCGCGTTGCGGAGGCGCTTTGCGTTCTTCCGTTTTTGTTCCCTGAGACTGCGGTTGGGCTTTTCGTCGGATGTGCGCTTGCTAACGTACTCGGCGGATATGGTATGTCCGATATTATTTTCGGTTCGCTGGCAACGCTGATTGCGGGAATATTGACTGCTAAGTGCCGTGTTAAATGGCTTGCGCCGCTGTTTCCGGTTGTGATTAATGCCATAGTAGTAGGCGCGGTGCTTTCGTTTACGCTTGTGCCGGAAAACCCGTTTAGCGCGTTTCCGCTGTTTGCCATTGAGGTCGGCGGCGGAGAATTAGGCGTGCTCTACGCCGTAGGACTGCCGTTGCTGCTTGGAT
>JAITQY010000011.1 GCA_031288675.1 Oscillospiraceae bacterium
GTTTCTGAAATGCGACGTAAGAAGATTCTTTGACAGCGTAGACCATGAGGCGCTGAAGTACAGGTTACGCAGATTTCCCGACAAACAGATACTCGCGTTTCTCTATTCGATTATAGACAGCTATCATCCCGATACGGGGAAGGGGCTTCCGATGGGCAATCAGTCAAGTCAGTGGTTTGCGCTGTACTATTTAGACCGTCTTGACCGCGTTATCAAAGAGAAGTACCAAATCAAGTATTATACGCGGTATATGGACGATTTGGTTTTGCTTCACGAAGATAAAGAGCGTTTGCGCTCCTGCCTTGATGAGATTGCCGAAGTTGCGGCGAATGAGCTTAAACTGGAGTTTAACGAAAAAACGCAGATATTCCCCGTGTCTGAGGGGGTCGATTATCTTGGGTGGAGGTTTTACTTAACGGAAACGGGCAAGGTGATACGGCGGCTTCGCACGAGCAACAAACGCCGTTTCAAGCGCAGACTGCACGCGTTCTCGGAGCGTTACCGTAACGGGGAAATGAGCTTGGAGGATATATGGCGCAGTGTCGCGAGCTACAAAGGGCATTTAAGTCACGGGCATACTTGGAAACTGCGGAGCAAAGTGTACGCCGGATTTGCGCTGACGACAGCGCCGAAAATCGCGGAAAGCCCTGATTTTCCTCTTGTAGGCGTTAGGTATTAGGAGGTAGGAGACGAGAGCAACGCGGTGGGACGAACGTAACGGTGTGCGAGCGCGATGCGCTTTGTTCCGCCCTCTACGCCCTAAAGCCTATCTCCTAACACCTGCTAAAAGGTAAATAGATGCGGATAGCATTTATAAATAAATTATATAATTTTTTGGAGGAATGAGATGAAAAGACGATTGTTTGCAGTGGCGCTGACCGTTGCGCTTGTGTTGTCGCTGCTGCCTGCGGCGGTGGTGTCTGCGGAAGATACGGGAAGTGCAATGTATCCTGACGCGGATATCGTTGCCGCCTATGACGGCACCTATGACTATGTGTACTATGGGGAGTATGGTGGTATCCCTGTGCTGTGGCGCGTATTGGATAATGAGACCAATACTGGCAGTGAGGGATTGTTCCTGCTGTCGGAGTATGCGTTGGATAGTGGAAACGTACAGTTTGACGGAAGCAGTCCGTACAGTAATGTGTGGCAGGGAAGCGCTGCACAAAACTGGAGCAGAGACTTCTATGATAATGCGTTTAGCGCTTTAGAACAAAGTGCGGTTATTGAAACAAGTAAGGATGATGCGCAATATACTTCTGGCGAATATTCACTTACTTATTCTGCAGTGAACAATATACTAAGTGATGACACCGTATTTTTCCTTTCGGCGAAAGAGGCGGAAACCTACGACTATGGGTTTGTTGTCGGAAGCGCCGGAAATGCAACCCGAGTGGCAAAAACTGGAAGTTCCGGTGGCGCTGCTATTTGGTGGCTGCGCTCTCCTTACGCGGGCAGCTCGTACGGTGCGGGCATTGTGATCACGTCCGGCAATGTGGACCGCAGCAATGTGGACAACAACTTCGCGGCTCGGCCGGCTTTTAATTTTGATCTGGGATCGGTAATCTTCACATCTGCCGCCGTAGGCGGCAAATCCGGCGCCGTAGGCGCCGCGCTTGGAAAATTAGCAACAGGACCCCTTGCGGCTCCGGAATATAAATTTACGCTTGCTGACGGCGTCCGTGATTTTGACGCGTCCGTGACTGGGTTATCCGGCGGAACTCTGAGTCTCAGCTACACCGGAGCAACTGTCGGAACGAACGAATATATTTCTGCGGTTATCGCTGATTCGAATGATAATATCAAATATTACGGTACTGTCGCAAAACCTAGTGTTGCTAATGGAACTGCTAGTATTGAATTGCCGGGGGATTATGCTACCGAAGATGATACGGTCTATGTGTTCTCAGAACAGAAGAACGGGGACTATTATACTGACTATGCAAGCGCACTCGTTGCGCTTGACATCCCGGCTACGGAGCCGGAATCTGCCCCTGTAGTAAGCGGCGGAGAGGCGTCACTTGTCATAGAGGAAGGTTATTTATCTGTGGGATCTACTTTAGCGTTCACAATTACGGGTAATCCGGAACCGGAGGTGACGAAGCTTTCGGGCGACGCGAAGATAACGTGGAACAGTGTAAATAATACTATTGACGTAGCGCCTGGACTGGCGTTTGGCAATTACCCGGCAAAGTTCAAGGTTTCGAATGGGATAGGACAAGATAAAGAAATCTCGTTTGTAGCGAAAATAACAAAAGATGGCGAGGAAGCGGGAAGCTACGCGCACTATAAGGACGCGTTAACTGTAGAGATAAGCGCATCTGTGACAGGAGAAAGCCTTGGTGAGCTTAGTCCTCTTGGTGGTATTGATGTTAGTAGTCTGACGCAGCTGAATGTTGGGGATACCTACGATATAGACATATACGCGGAAGATATAGAAAACGTGTATGACTTAGCAATTCCGTTGGTGTTCGATAACGCTAAGCTTGAAGTGACGGCTGTAGTGTTTAACACTGTCGTACCGGATTTTGAACAACCCGGGCTAAACGGCGATCTGTCGAAGTACGTACCGGGAAGCACCCTGTATGATGTAGACGACGTAAACGACGACGGTAAGCTGGCGCTGTGGATGGTAGCCGTGGACGAAGCCGCGGACATCACCACTAAAGTTAAGCTGTGGACGATAACGGTGAAGGCGAAAGAGCCGACGCTCTACGCAACTCCGGCGACTACGGGCGATATTATATCTATAGGCGATATAAGCGACTATCCCGGCGGCGGAATGCTGTCATTCGGGGTGAGAGGAAATGAAGGCGACGGAGATGATCCGACCGCCCCCGGTGACATCTTCACAGCTGATTTGGACTTTGAAGGTTTGGAGATCGTAGCGCCCGCGGCGGTGCGTATTGATCCGGATGTTGAAGATACTTACGTAAACACCATCGGAACAATAGCTTTTGATGCTGCGGTCGGCTGGAAAGATACGAGCATAACCGGCGTAACGCCTGCTCCGGATACGATTACGGGGTGGAGTTTGGAAGATATTGTTACTACCGCCGGCAGCACGCCTCCGATTATTGACGCAAGTACAGGCGTGCTAACGGTTCCGAGCGATTTTATAGGAACTGCAGTGGTGGTGGTTACTGCGGACTACAATAACAATTTTGCCAGTGACAGAGATGCCAATCCGGACTATCCGGTGGATAAAATGCTTGTCACCTTTAACGGAACGAATGTTATTGTAGGTTATTACGCTAAGGTGGACATCACTGAACCGGCGAGCGGTACTCAGTATGATCCCACAACCGATGTAGAAATACAATTCAAAGCGGCGGTAACGTGGGATAACGCTAAGAATAACTATGCGAAAGAAGGGGTTCCCGATCCCGCTAATGTGACGTGGTCGGCAACGGTGGACGGCACTAGCAGAGGTACAGTTCCCGCAATAGACCTTGCCGGCGAACTTACGTGGGATAGCAACGATCTGTTTATTGGCACCCTCAAAGTCAGAGCAACCGCAGTACGCGATAATCCGGACGGGGAGTATCCGTACGATGAGATTATTGTCGTGTTCACTGCCACTAGCATTACAGTGGACGTTAAGACGGTGGAGCTCACCGGCGTGGTGAAGCTTGCGAAGAAGGTACGCTACGACATAACGTTGTTCGGCTTTACCGCGCGCGACGATTACGATAAGGGTATAAAGGTCAGCATTGTAGGCGTAAAAAGTGACGGTAGCGGCACAGTTGAGCTCACGTCAGCGACGACTGACAAGAACGGTAATTTTAATGTGGGCGTCCCCACTACAACTAAGCTGTACGGAAATGCGGACTACAATTCATTCAAACTTGTGGCGGTGAGAAGCGGTACCGGGAGCGGCGGTACGCTGCGCGGTGAGGAGTACCTTGCCATGTCAGTAGAGCTTACATTCAACGGATTGCCTGATCCTGAAGACGGTCCGATCGACCTGTTGAGCTTAGCTTGGAACACAACTAGTAAAGAGGCGTTTTGGCTGTTCCCGAGCGATTACAATGCTGACGGCTCGATTAAAGCTACTGATGACTATGCCGAGATCAAAGCTAAAGTAGGATTGACTGCCAGTGAAACCAGCTATAACACTAAGTACGATATCAACGAGTACACGGGTATAGACGGCGGTGACCTTGCGTCCGTAAAGAGCGGCGTAGGACGCGCTGCAGGCGCTGATAATTACAACCCGGGAACAATAGCGGTAAACTAAGTAAGAGCGTAATTTAATATCCCTGCGCGCAGCGCAGCGCGCAGGGATATTAACTATTTCAGCGCCTCTGCGAGGTAGGTTTTTGCAAAACAGCAGCGTCCGCCGACTGAAGATATTGGCGGCGTGTGTTTACGTTTAATTTATTCGCATAAACAAGTCGGGCAAAAAAAGGATTACTGTATATGATAACAAAGAGAAGAGCGCTGGCGGTGATATTGGCGTTAGCGGCGGTGATTAGCGCGCCGTATGCGAAGATATCCGCCGGACTTGGCGAACATACGATAGAGATAGTGGTTTCAGACGCTGCCGGAGCGCCGTTAGAAGAAGTTATTGTAGGTGACGTAATTAAAGTAAGCGTATATCTTACGGACTTTGAGCAGCTTTCGATGACAAATCCATCCTTGCATTTTGACCCGGCAATAGTTCAGGTGTGCAGCGCTGAGGGCAATATTTTAAGTACGCAGTACCAGTCTAAAATCCCGTTTGAAACGGACAAACCTATAGGCGGCGCTTGGAAAGGCGCGCTTATGGAGAGCGATAATTATTATCCGTTCGTCAACAACGGTACCGGGGTAATAGGCTTTTGGGCGGACAGTTCAAGCTATAATGATTTAAGCGGACGGCAAAGGATTTATTCGGTGTATATGAAAGCGGCTGCGGTCGGTGATCCGGATATACGGCTGTCGCGCAAGAGCGACGGAGCCGGCAAGGAAAACCCGCGAAGTTATTACGATTACGCGATGTACGGCGGGGATACTCCGTATTACGTAATGTACGGAGAAAACGGTCATAACGGCGAATATTCGGTTGTCACGCCTGAGTTAAGGGTATTTGACGCGGTGACCGTTACGGGCGGATTTACATACGGCGGGGGCGTACCGGCTAACGGGATTCTGCTGCCTGGTGAGACGCTTTATATAGATACGGAAATAATAAACAGAACCGGCGCGCAGTTAAAACTTCTGATTGAGGCATACAGCGAATCCGGCGTTTATGAAAAGATATATGAATTAACTTCCGCAGATAATATTGATTATAACGATGAATATGAAATCCCTGCGGAGGATGTTGTAAGGGTAAAGTTATCTGTTACGGACGTTCAGACGACTGAAGCGGTTATAGAGCCGCTGGAGTTGAATATACCGCCTGCTGTGTACAAGCCGGAGGTGTATTTCAAGGCGAAAGTAAACGGCGCGGAATCGGATAAGAGCCTTATAAAGAGAGATTTTGAGTTAGAGGTATACCTGAAAGACGCGCGTAATATCGTGAATATAACTCTGCCCGTGATAAGCGCTCCGGATGGGTTGGCTGAACTGAAATCGGTAACGGCCGCCGCTGGCTTTGAGATTTTGGAGAACGCGCAGTATGAGGCGGACAGCGGGAACATAATGGTGCTTGCGGAGGACAGAAGCGCGGACGGCGGAATAGATATGTACGGCGCGGAGACGCTTTTGTGTACGCTGGAATATACGGCTGGTACGGAGCCTGGCGCAGTGACGTTTGCTTTTGCGGAGGAAACTGCGCAGTCACCGGTCGGCGTAATTCTGTACGATAATGAGAACTATAAGGGTACGGAGGGCAGCCTGCCGATAGCGCCCGGTACGGAAGAACTGGTATTTACTGTTTGGAAAGATAAAACGCCTCCTCCTGTCGGTGTATATGTAATAGCGCAGGGCGATGAAATAATAGTGATAGTGACGGGTAATGAACCCGGCGCGTCCGTAAGGTTGTATGACAAAGACGATACGCTTGTTGAAGCAGGAGCTGCCGGTGAACAGGGCAATACGGTATTTTTGACAGACGCCGGAAGTTTACCGGAGAATAAAGCGTATGTCAGCGCGGAAGAAGAAGATAAGTATGAAAGCGATAAGACGGACGGGATTCCTGCGGACGCGCGTCTGGTTCTGACGGAGATACTGGCTAATGACGATATTAGAGTATCGCGCGGCACGTCAAAGAGTTCCGTACCGTTCCCGCAGATTAAAGGCAAGGTAACGGCGGCAGTAAGCGCGGCTAATAAAGAGATTGAAATTGCGTTGCCTTGGGAATATACGTTTGAACCTGACGGGGAATGGACGGGAACGTACGACGCTAATCCTTCAAGAACGACCGCATATCCTCAGGAAGCAGTTCCGCTTATGTACGGCGGTATAGAGAACCCCGATAATTTAACGGCAAGCGTAAATGTAATCGTTGAAGTCTCCGGCGGCGGGGGCGGAAGCGGAGGAGGCGGACCCGCGGAAACTCCGAAGCCTGAAGAGATACCGGAAGCGGAACCCGAGAGTGATAATATGCTGAACAAAGCGGATCACTACCGATATGTGTTCGGCTATCCGGACGGCACAATTCAGCCGCAGGGACAGATAACGCGGCAGGAGGTCGCGGCGATATTCTACAGATTGCTTACGGCGGAAGCGCGGGCGGAGAACCGCAGTACGGAACCGGGGTTTCCGGACGTCGCTTCGGACGCGTGGTCGGCTGTAAGCGTCGCCACAATGCGTACGTCCGGCGTAATCCAGGGGTATGAGGACGGAACGTTCCGGCCGGCGTCAAGTATAACGAGGGCGGAGTTCGCCGCTATTGCGGTGAGGTTTGACGGGCTTGTATCCGGCGCGGAGAATAGGTTCACTGACACGAAGGGACATTGGGCGGAGAGCTATATATCTACGGCGGTAAGCAGGGGTTGGGCAGACGGCTATCCTGACGGCACGTTTCTGCCGAACCAGCCTATAACGAGAGCGGAAGCGGTGAAGCTGATAAACCGGGTATTGGAACGCAGCGTTGACAAGCAGGGTCTGTTACCGGAGTTAGTTGCGGAATGGTCTGACGTCGGAGAGGACTATTGGGGTTACTTTGAGATTCAGGAAGCTACGGTGTCGCACTATTATGAACGGCGTTATCCCAACGGAGAGGACAATGTAGAGAACTGGACTGGCGGACGCGCCGACCTTGATTTTGACGAATGAAAAAATATTGGAAAATGGGAAAAAGTAAGCTGTATAAGGGAAGAAACCGTATGAAAAGGATAATTTTTTTGCTGGTAATATTTGCTATATTTCTGCCTATGGCGTTTATGTCCGTTTCTGCCGCCGATGGCTCAATAGAGCTTACGGCAAGCGAAACAAACGTAACTTCAGGTGAAATATTTGAGGTCACGTTTACGGTGAAGAACGCGGAAGCTGGCTCAATTGAGCTGCCGGTACATTTTAATCCGAAAGTGATACAAGTTGCCGACGCGGAAGGGAAGATTGTACCCGGAGGGCTTAAAACGGCAGGTGAGATACGTAACGGAGCAGCCGGCGTGATTACCGGGCAGGCGCTGAACGGCGAGCTGGACGAACACTACGATCCGCTGTACTGGAACGGCGCGGTTTTCTCCAATCCTAATTATCCGTATTTGGATAATGAAAAAGGACTGTACAAACTAAGGTTTGAGAATACTGAAAACAGAACGATCAGGAGTGAAACGCTTATTACTATCCGCTTTGTCGCGGTGTCTGCCGGAAGCGCTGATATACGCGCGGTGAGGGAGGGTGACGCCGGATACAGCGAGTTGTTCCGCGGCGGATTTATGTACCGCGTGTTCCCTGAGAACGCGCAGGACGCTCCGGAGGAAATACCGTTCAGCTTTAACGGGGTTAACGTTACAGTTACTGGCGGAACGGTAACGCCGCCGGCAGGTTCCGGAGGAGGCGGAGGAGGCGCGCCTGCGGTTACTGTTACAGAGCCATCGGGAACGGACGCGGACGTATTCGTCTATGACGTGCCGGAGAAAGTATTTGAGAGCGCGTTTGCGCGAGCCGAATCGGAGACGGATAATGTACTCAAAATAAAGGTGGACGCGAAGGGCAGTTATACGGGATATATCGTCAATATTCCGGCAGGCTCTGTTGTGAAAGCATATGCGGCGTATGTGTTCACGACTGAAATCGAAACGCCGCTGGGTACGGTTGCGTTTGATAACGGTGAAGCGGCGCGAAGTATTACACCGGCGTCAAAATTAGTTATCTGCACGGTAACGCGGAACGCTAAAACAGTAACGGTGGACGGAGTTCCGATAGGCGAAGCGGCGGTTGCGGTTCCGAAGGGATTTGCGGATGTGCCGCCGGGTCACTGGGCTTATGAGTGCGTTAACGCGCTTGCGGACGCCGGGATAGTCAACGGAGTAGACGGGACGCGCTTTGACCCTGACGCGAACGTAACGAGGGAACAGTTTGCGAAGATGCTCACCGCCGCGCTGAACCTGTACGATGAGCGCGCGGACAGCAGTTTTCCGGATGTGCCTAAGACCGCGTGGTACTACGGATATGTTTCTTCAGCGGTTAAAGCCGGAATTATATCAGGGTATCAGGACGGTACGTTCGGCACGGGCAGAAATATAACACGTCAGGAGGCGGCTGTGATGGTAAGCCGCGCGGGACTTGACATTTCGGCGGAAGCGTCCGGCGATAGCTTTACCGATGATGAACTAATAGCGGAATGGGCAAAGGACGCAGTGTACGCAATGCAGTCCGAGAAGATTATCTCAGGATTTGAGGACGGCTCTTTCAAGCCGCAAAGTAACGCCACACGCGCTCAATCCGCAAAAATCATTTACAGTATCTTTCTTTCCGCGCGATAACGGACAAGACAGGTAAGCGAACGAAATACGCTGTACGGGAAATAACGTTTCAAATACGGGATTACAAAAAATAGAAATAACTTATTTAGGAGGGCGGTGAGAGAAGAATGACGCTTGGAGATAGGATAAAAAATTTGCGTCAGGCGCATAACATAAGTAAAAAGGAGTTTGCGGAGATGTTCGGGGCAAAGCCGCATACGGTTACATACTGGGAGAAGGACACGTTCGCTCCGAGACTGGATAAGCTGATGAAAATTGCTAAGCATTTTGATGTTTCGGCAGAGTGGATGCTGTACGGCTCCGAACAGGAGGAGAACATCAGAGAAAGCGCTGCGAGCGAGGACGACGGAACGGCAAATCCTATAACTTACTCTGATACCGAAAAGCAGGATAGGATGACGGCAAATGTAAATAAGCTCTCGCCATCACAGCAAATAAGATTGCTGGACTATATCAACAGCCTAATAGGTGAACACAGCGCCGAACAAGTCAGAGATATTAGATAGTCAATATAGGAGGTAGTCGTTAGGTATTAGGATGTAGGGGACGGGAGCAACGCAGTGGGACGAGAGACACGGCGGGCGAGCAATGCGATATAGCCGGCAGTCATTAGTCGACAGTAGACAGGGGATACGCCCTGCGGAGGACGAAGGAGAGGTTAGGCGAGCAATGCTCGCCCCTACGAAAAACGAGGTAGTTAGTCATTAGTCGGCAGCCAAGAGTGGACGAGGGAAGCAATGGATGTTAATCATTAACTATTAGTCATTAATCACTATAGTGGTATTATAGCATAAAAAGTGCG
>JAITQY010000050.1 GCA_031288675.1 Oscillospiraceae bacterium
ACATGTGAACTTATAATCGCGATAGTTGGATAGCCTTGATCCGCGCGCGCCTGCGCAACAGACCACGTTACTTCCTGCCAGTGCGGATAATGTGTTCCGCCCTTTAACCGGTTTAACAGAGTGTTACAGGTAATGTAAGAAGAACCTGATATAAACTGCGGAGCAAACGCGGCAGGCTGTGCGTAGGCAAATCCGGCGCTGTTCATAACATCCTCAGCAAACCAATTGCAAAACGTAGTATATCTGCCTGCTTCTGACTTTGGTATAGGCTTATATTTCGGGTTTGCCGCGACGTTAAAACCGTCTAAAATTTTTGCGTAAAGTACGGCGTTAAAACTTGACATAATAATTTTCTCCTTTTATGTTTGTAAATTTTTTTCGTGTTTTTTTCACGGGCGAGCAATGCTCGCCCCTACGGGCGCGCATCTACTCGTCGCCGAGCAGAATTTTCGCGAAGTCGTCCGCTTCCTCGCGCAGTTTGGCGATTTCCCAGCGGCGGTAAGCGTCGGACAGGGTTTTGCCCGCGTGTACCTGACGCCAGACCTCGTCGGGTATATGCTCCGGATTGACGTTTGGGAAGTCCTCAAGGAACTCGTCAATATCCTCCATGCGTTTGATAGCGAACGCATCGCCGCCGGAGCTGAGAGCTGTGGTTTTCAGCCGGTCGTACCTTTGGCGTATACGGTCGTAATCCATTCCTTTTTGGGCAAGCTCGATAGCCTTATCGCGGGAGACGGCTACCTCCTCGCCCAAGTGTTTTAAGGTGAACTCCGCCTTATCGGGAGCTGTGGTTTGCTCCGCGGCGGCACTAACCTCCGTGTCAAATGCGGACTCAAAATCGTCCGTGCCTGTGTGCGTTCCTTCGGGCGAGCCGAACTCCTCCCCGAACGCTTTGTCTAATAAATCGTTAAATGTCAATTGTTGTTCTGTCATTTGTATAGTGTCCTTTCAAATTAGTAAGTAATTAGTGATTAACCGATTTGTGCCTAATTAGGGGATGAAATATCATCCCCCCTTGCGTAATGCTTTGCGCGGGATTACTCCGTCGGCTTTTCACAGCGTCCAAAAATTTGCCGCAACTTTGAAATAAATCCGCTATGCTCTCCTGAACGCCGCTGAACCTGCTGAGTTTTAACTTTGAACCCGAAACAGATACAGCGCTGGAAACCGTCACTGCTTTCTGAGGGTTGAGTTAAAGTCTGAGTTTTCGTTGACGGGGATTCCGCGAAACGTTTACATACTGCCGCCAGCTCCTCACGCGTGACGGTATCTGTCCAGCGGAAATCGCCGTTAGCGTCGCCCAAGAAGAGACCGTGTTCGACCGCCCATTCCGCCGCATCCTTAGCCCAAGAGGAAGGTCCTCTGGATGATAACGGTAACAGCTCTTCTGCGTCAGGGAAGTTTTTGCCGGGGCAGGCGGTGACGCCCACGTCGCGGTGCTTCAATACCACCAAGATGCCGCAGGTTTGGAACAGATATGCTATAAGCTCCCGACCGCTGCTTAGCTGTGCATTGGTAATCTGCTCAAGCTCAAAGTTACCCTCGAAGCAGATACCGATACTGTCGTTATTGGCATTAGACGCGTGCGAGCCGACCTTATCTAACGGACGTCCGCGATATACGCCGCCGTCTTTCCGTATGAAAAAGTGATATCCTATGCCGCTCCAGCCTTTTTGAAGGTGTATCTGATGTATCTGTTCCACAGTCGCGGAACTTGCCGCGGCGTGATGCAGGATAATCCGATTCGTTTTTGAGCGGTTTGTAAGCGTACCCGACCAGTTAAAATTTGTTTCTGTGATGTTCATAATAACCTCCAGTGTTATGATAATTAATAGTTAGCTTTAACCGTCAGTGATTTTTCAGTCCGGCTAAGATATTCTTTAGTTTGTCAGGGATAGGAAGCCCGATTTCGGCGGCGTTCTCAAGCAAGCTGACGCCCTCATTGCCAAGATAGAACAGTATTACGGCTGCCCTTATCGCGCCGCCACCGTCAAGGAGACTGCGGTCTATAATATGCGCGATTCCCACAAGTGTGAATATAAGTACTTTTCGTATTATTCCTTTGAATCCGATTTTACTGGAGACCTCATGCCGGACGACCGCCGAAGCTACTCCGGAGACGTAGTCCGCCGCGCTGAACGCAACCAGCGCGTATAGCATTCCGTCAAAGCCGCCGAGAAACCAGCCTATCGCGCCGCCGATTGCGGCAGCCGCAAGCTGTATGTCTTTTAGTTTCATTTGTTTTATTCCTTTCAATATAGTATTAAGCAATTAGGAGATGATGGGTTTATATCTTTCCGCCGTATCCGACCTCAACGCTGATACTGATAATCTCCGGAACGCCGGAAAGGCACTTAACGCAAAGCTGTCCGAACCCGAACTTCCGCAGACGCGTCTTTACGCGAACTATACCGTCACCGGAGATGTTCAGCGCGCGCCATTCGCCCGCGCCGGAATCTGAACTGTTACAGAGGGAGAGCGAGGCGTCACCGTCCGCGTGAAGCGTCAGGTATACGTTAGCGGCGAACTTTCTCAGCCAGCGGCGGTCGTAATCAGCGCTGCCGCATTTAAGTTCCGCGATTACCGGCGAACCGTTGTCGGTAAGGTTAGCTTCACAGAAGCTCTTTATACTGCCGTCCGCACAGCCGAGATAAGTTACTCCGTCTATCAGCAGGGCGCAGCGTACGTTCACGCCGAGCGCGTACTTATAGAATACTCCGCGCGAGTAGTTGTACACTATGGCTTCCGTACCGTGAAAGATGTAATACTCCTGATTGTAGCTGTCGTCGTAGGTGACGCAGGTTTTCAAATCCCACTGGGCGAGGGACGCTGCGATGCGGGAGCTTGCCATAGACGCGCTGCGTTCGTCACGCACGCCGCTTACGCTCCAAAGATACATACTCTTGCCGAAGAGCGTGGCGGGAGTGTTGTTAAGCAGGCGTACCTGCCCCGGAGCGGTATTGCCGACCTCGCCGTGTATCGGCACGATGCAGAAACCCGCCGTGACCGAGCCGTCCGTAAGCGTCAGGGAGCCGTATGTGATTGCCCACGCGCCGTTATCTTTGAA
>JAITQY010000052.1 GCA_031288675.1 Oscillospiraceae bacterium
TAACCTCGTCTTTCTCTGAGGGTTTCATCCTGCCGTGCAGCGGAGCGATACGTATATTCGCCGGCAGAACATTCCGCAGCTGTTCGGAGTACGTCATTACCGAACGCGCGTCAAAGCTCGGATTATCCTCAATCGCCGGACAGATGATATACACACGTGAACCGCTCATTACAGTTTCTGCTATGAATTTGTTGATACGCTCACGGTAGGCTTCAGTGACCGGATAGGTTTTGATCGTCTGCCGACCCGGCGGAAGCTCGTCAAGAATAGAAACGTCTAAATCGCCGTACATCATCATTGCAAGCGTGCGCGGAATCGGTGTAGCGGACATCAAAAGCGTTCCAGGACGCTCCGCGGATTTTGAGGACAGCGCGATACGCTGCTCTACTCCGAAGCGGTGCTGTTCGTCCGCTATGGCAAGCGCAAGCTTAAAGAAGTGTGTTTTCTGTGTCAGAAGCGCGTGAGTTCCGATTGCAAGCCGTGCCTCTCCTGATTTTATCAGACTGCGGACTTCATCTTTCTCTTTCGCGCTCATACTGCCGTGCAGAAGCACTGTGCGTATACCATACGGCGCGAGAAACTTCGTAAGCGTCTTATAGTGCTGCTCGGCAAGTATCTCTGTGGGCGCCATAAACGCCGCCTGATAACCGGCAAGACACACACGCCAAACCAACGCCGCCGCGATAAGCGTCTTTCCGCTTCCTACATCACCCTGAACAAGGCGGTTCATCACCTTGCCGGAGATTAAATCTTGTTCCGCTTCCGCGATAACGCGCTTCTGTGCCATGGTAGGCTCAAACGGCAGTGCTGAGTAAAACTCCTCATAGTTTACAGGGTGCGTGATTTTATAAGCTGACTGGGCTTCACCGCGTCTGCGTTTGACGCTAAGCGCAAGCGACAAGATAAAGAATTCCTCAAACGCTAACCGGTGCCTCGCTTTATACAGGACGTTTTCGCCGTCGTTTATAAGCGAATCCGGAAAGTGTATCGCCCGGTAAGATTCTAACAGTCCTGGAAGATTGAGTTCGGTTAGAATTTCATCCGGCAGAGTTTCCGCCAGTTCCGTCTTGGCGGCGGTGAGAGCTTTCTCGGCTAACCCGCGTATAAGGTTGTTTGTTAAACCTGCGGACAATGCGTATACAGGCACGATCGTGCCGATACGGTCAGTCTCGGGATTTGACATAGATATAAACTGATCGTCCCGCTGTATCTTGCCATAGAAGCCGTATTCTTCCCCGCGCTGAAATTTTGATACCTGATACTGCTGATTGAAGTATGTCACGCCCATTGTGCCGGTGTCGTCCGCAATACTGAATTTGACCAAATCCATTCCTTGCCGTACAAAGCTCCATTTCGGATTGTCAAGCACGATTCCGCGCACGGCGGCTTTGTCGCCGTCCACCGCGTCGCGAATATCAATAAACCGGCTTCTATCCTCATAAGTACGCGGATAATGGCGGAGTACATCTCCCAGCGTCAATATTCCAAGTTTAGCTAAGCCGGATGCCCGGTGTACTCCGATTCCGGTAATTTCTGATACTTTTGTGTTAAGACTATAGTCTGTCATTGCTCTCGTTCCAACCAAAATCCTATTCAGATTGTATATTTTCGTCAAGCGGAATGAGCGCGGCGGCGTTTTCCTGCCAGTCGGACATCATTCTGCGTGCCAAAAGAACTTCCCTTGCGGCGGTGTACTTAAAGTTTATGACAATGATCTTGCGCGGCGATGAAAAGTTCGGGTATGCTTCTACCGTGACCTCCGGCGTCTCCTGTATAATCTCCGGCGACCGCCTGACAAAGTTATTCACATAGTTGCGGATGCTTTCCTCTGTAATGCGCGAGGACGCAATATCTGCTTTCATCGTATATTCAAAGTTTGTAAGAGATACCGATAACGCTTCATAGAATTCCGTAACCCCGGGTATACGCACGATTTGTTCCATCTCTGCCGCGCTGCGCGAGTAACGGATAGTAAATTCTATCTCGTAATAACTAAGCAGTTTGTGAATATCGTCGCGTATATAGTCTACAGCATACGTTCCAAGCGGCATTTGCCGTATTATTGTATTGATAGCCTTCGGTACGTCCTCAGTAATGTCGCCAGTGTAATTAAGCGTACGTACCGTTCCGCTGTTTTCTCTTGCTATCACAAGGTTTTCTACTGCGCTCAGCAAGCTGGTATAGTCACGCACCTGTTGTATTTCGCTGTCCGGAATCGTTTCGACATAGCCAGCGTTGTACTCGCTGACAATGTAGTACTCGCGCGCAAACAGCGCTTCGCACGCGGAGAGCATTATCACCGCCGGTAATATCATTAATATAAAAAATTTACGCAAACAGTAACCTCCTCAACATCACATCGGCATATGCGAACACCGTATTCTACAGTAATAATTATCGTATGCCGCAAAAATCAGCAGTCTAAATGTTCACAAATTATTTACGTTTGCACGCAAATAAACTCTTGACAAATCAGAAACTCTGTGCTATAATGCTTGAGTAATGATTAGTGATTAATAGTTAATTATTAACGTCTCTCGCTTCCATCGTCCACTATCAACTGATGACTGATGACTGATGACTGATGACTGATGACTGATGGCTATCTCCTGTTCCCCGTGGGGGTGAGTACTGCTCGCCCGCCGTTCTCCCGTCCACTGCCTACTCACGACTATGGGCTAACGACTAACTTTCAATTTGCCATTTGCAACTTGCAATTACTAAGCGTTCCCCCGTCCCCTAACTCCTACCGCCTAATACCTACCGCCTATTTCGCTTCTTTGATTTTATGATAACATATTGACATCATAGCACATATGTTGTAAAATCGCAAGTATGAATAATAGAAATTTTGTATTCAGGACAGTTACGTTGGTATGGCTTGCGATGTGTATACTCGGCGCGTTGCCGTACATATTCTCCGGTACGCTTGGAGCTATTGACGCGCTGTTCGAGTCCATATCCGGATTCACGACTACCGGTCTGACTGTAGTCAAAAATCCGGAAGCTTTGCCGCTCTGGCTGCTTGTGTTCCGCTCCTTTACTCATTGGATCGGCGGAATGGGAGTTATCGCATTGCTGCTGGCTATTCTCCCGCGTTTGGGCGGAAGCCCCGCTCAATTACTGTCTGCAGAGTCCCCGGGTCCGGTAAAGGGCAAAACTGTAGCGATAACCCGCCAAGCCGCTAAGAGCCTCTACGCCATTTACTTCGTGATTACGGCGTTGCTGTTCGTAATGCTCTGTGCGGGCGGAATGCCCGTCGCCGATGCGGTCATTCATACGTTCAGTACGGTCGGAACAGGCGGGTTTTCAGCCAAAGGGCTTAGTATAATGCACTATGACAGCGCGTATATTACCGCTGTAATCACTGTATTTATGATGCTCTGTTCCGTGAATTTTAACCTGTACTACCTAATACTTATACGCAAGCTTAAAGGGTTAGGGCAGTCGGAAGAATTGCGGTGGCTGTTCGGGATATACGCGGTCGCGGTCGGACTGATTACGCTTCTGCTTATTCCGCATTACGGCGGAGCGTTACCGGCGCTTAGTCAGGCGGCGTTTCACAGTGCCTCCGCTATGAGTACAACCGGCTTCTTCGCGTCAGACTTCGGAGTATGGCCTGCGGCGGCTAAAACGATTCTTATCGGGCTGATGTTTATCGGCGGTTCAGCCGGATCTACAGCCGGAGGGTTCAAAGTTGCTCGCATTCTGCTGCTGTGCAAATCCGCAAAACAGGAGCTTGAAAAGCTTCTGCGCCCGACCGCTGTCAATATAGCGCGTCTTGACGGCAAAGCGGTCTCGGAAAACGCGATACGCTCCGCAAATTCATACCTCGTGTTCTATGTGCTTATTCTGTTCTTCAGTACGGTTATAGTCAGCTTTGACAAATACAGCTTTGAAACGGCATTCCTGACTGTAGTCTCGGCTGTGAATAATATCGGGTTGTGCTGGGGCGAATTAGGCGCCAGCGGAAATCTTTCGGGTTTTGGCATCCTGTCTAAGTTCATCCTGATGTTTGGAATGCTGCTCGGCAGGCTTGAGATTTACCCGCTCTTAATGGCGGTATACGGTCTTAGAAGAAAATGACAAATAACCGTGAATTAATATGATACTGTGCAACGGTAAATTATTATTTGATTTACAGTGTCATCTAATGTTATCTCCGCATAGACTGTACTGCGGTACAAAACTATGGAAAGAGGAGAAAACGATAATGCCTGTGTGGGTGTGGATTACAACTGTTTTAGCCGCCATCGGAGTAATTGTGACAGGTGTGAAGAACATCAAAGAACTTTTAGGATGGATGAGCAAACCGTACAAAAAAATCCATAGTCAAGCAGAATCAATTGAGCGCAAACTGGCGGAGTTGACCGCTAACGTTAACAAAAACGATATGATTACGCGCAGATTGGAGTTGATGCTGCTGATGGAAATGGAGCCTGACAATGAAGCCGGAATCTGCAAGGCTCACGATGAATACAAAAGTCTCGGAGGAAACACTTATATTGACGAACAGTTTGCCGTCTATATACAAAAGCGTAAAGTGCAGGCGCTTGTAGCCCGATCCGGCGGAAATACCAAGTAAAAATAAATACTCGTGCCGTGTGCACCGGCACGAGCTACATATTCCGCCATTTGTACCACATACACTTAGGTCGTCCGATGTTCCTAACTGTTATGTACCCCCGGTACGCCGCCTTCTAAACCAGCCAAATCTTATTCACACTGTCGGGAACCAAATCACCAAGGAACATCTCGCTGTATTGATTGAAGTCTTCCGGAGCGTCTGTGACGAAGCAATGCAAAGTACCGCCGCGCGTCGCGCCTCCATCAGGAAGGGGCAAATCAGACAGTGCAAGTGCCGCTTCCGCTCCCGAATTTATCAGTGTGACCTCCGATCCCATATACGCAGAGATTGCGTCTGACAGCAACGGGTAATGCGTGCAGCCCAGCAATAAAGTATCCGCGCCAGCAGCTTTCAGCTCTGATAACTGGTCTGCAACAACAACTTTCGCTACAGGGTCGTTCGGCGCCGTCCTGCCGCTTTCCACGATAGGCACGAACAAGGGACATGCGCGGCTGATTATCTCTGCGTCCGCGTTATACCGCGCAATTGCCGGAGCGTACACGCCGCTTCTGATAGTAGCCGGAGTTGCCGCAACGCCTATCTTTCCCGATCGTGTAGCTTTTGCAGCCGCTCTTGCCGCAGGCTCCACTACGCCGAGTATCGGCACGCTTGACTTCAGCGACGGAAGCGCCACAGAGCTTACCGTTCCGCACGCCACTATTATCGCCGCTACATGCTGCTTGGTAAGCCAAGCGACCGCTTCATCTGCGTAGCGGCGGATAACATCCGCGCTCTTCACACCGTACGGTACCCTTGCGGTATCTCCAAGGTAAAGGATGTCTGCTGTAGGATCAATACGCCTAAGCTCCCTAACTGCTGTTAATCCGCCGAATCCGGAATCGAATATGGCAATAGGTTTATATTTCTCTGCCATAGTATCCTCCAACAAATTAAGAATTAATTTTCTTTTTCCATAAAATTTATGTGGATTTTCTCAGATAAAAGTTGTATAATCATTCAAGATAGAATTTTTTTAATTCGGAGGCATTTTCAAAATGACACTTGACTTGAGCAGGAGGGAGTTCCGGCGTCTTCTTGATTTAGTCTACGTAGGCAACTGGATTATGAACGCGGAACGTACCGGAAAAGAACGTATTCAGGAATACGACGAACTGCAATCTAAACTATTTGCAGAAGGCGCTGCGGCAGATATGCCTAAACTCGTCAATATCATTGAAGGGCAGGCTTTCCCATCGCGCGCGTTTACCGAAGGCGGCATACATGAAGCAATTATGGCTTATGAAGACGTCGCGTTCTTTGAAATACTTGCGGAGGAACTTGCGCGTCGCGATATGGGTTTTCCCCCGATTGGCGAAGACAATGTGGAGGAACTCGGCAATCGTATTGACGCCTACATAGCCGAATTTGAAACCAACGGTATCGAAAAACTTACGATAGAAGCATCCTAATTATCCCGGTATATTCATTTAGATTGGACACGCAATCGCTCACATTTAAGCCTGTGCGGAATACTTCGTGTTCGCCCTCTGACCATTGCTTATAACATCTGCTATTAAGGATAAATTGTTAATGATCAAAAACCGAGTTCTGCCGGTAATCGCGATAATCGTTTTTGCCGGAGCGGTATTTTACACCGCGCAAAGCTGGGATCAGTCCGGGTTCGGCACTGCCGCGCTGATGACAGTTCTGCTCATTGCGTCACTTCTTCGTCTGAGGTCGCTCCTAAAGCGTGACGGTCTCTGCCGCGACGGGCTCAGCTCTTTAACGGTGCTTGCTCCGGTTGCCGCTATGCTGATGGCACGGTTGTCAGCGTTTGAGGTCATTACGCCGGATTTTACAATGTTCCTCCAGCCGTGGACACAGTACTACCGTGCTAACGGCGGCTTTGCCGCGCTTGGAACACCGCTCGGTAATTATAACATACCTTATTTAACTTGTCTATCATTTTTTAGTTACCTGCCTGTTCGGGAGCTTTATCTTATTAAGATTCTCTCCGTATTGGCGGATATTCTGCTCGCCTATGAGGTATACCGTCTTACAGCCGCGCTTACAGACAGCCCATGGGCACGGACGGTAAGCCTGTGCGTTGCGATGGCGCTCTCTACCGTACTAATCAACGGATCAGTTTGGGGACAGTGCGACAGCATCTATGCCGCGTTCGCAATCGCGGCGATTGCGTCAGCGCTCCAAAAAACCGACCCGGTACTTGCTAAATCCCGCGCCGCTGTAAACCGCCGGCTCAACAATAACTCTGCCGCCGCTTTCGCGTTCTTCGCTCTCGCGCTGAGCTTCAAGCTTCAAGCCGTATTTGTGTTGCCCATTTTGCTCGTACTGATATTCACTAAGAAGATACGTATCAGATATATCTGGGTATTGCCGGCGGTCTATCTGCTCGCGGTAAGTCCCGCCCTGATAGCCGGGCGAAGCTTTACGGACACGCTCACGATTTACTTCTCTGAGGTCGGAAGCGTTGGTGACGCGCTTAACTACAACAGCCCGAGCGTATTCTCCCTATTCTGGGAATGGCCGCTGCCGGATATGTTCGCTAAGCTTGGTATACTCGCGGCGTTCGGAGTATGCGCGTTCGTCATCTATTCCGGTATTGTAAGGCGTGAGGAACTGTCGGAACGAAGTATAATACTCGCGGCGTCAATACTCGCATTGGGAGTACCGCTGTTCCTTCCGCATATGCACGAACGCTACTTTATCGTCTCAGAGGTTCTTCTTATTCCTTTGGTTTGTGCGAACCGCCGCTTGATTCCTATTATAGTTTTATCGCAGATAGCCGCTCTGCTCGGATACCATGCCTATCTGACCCAGCGGTGGTTACTCAACCGGTTCACGATGAATTACGGATTCTTCGCGCTCGCAATCGTATTTGTCACGCTGATAATACAATACGTAAAAAACATTGATAACGGATTTAATGACAGACGATAACTGCACAGCTACCTCTTATTGCGGGATTACATATCTTCTCTTTGCTCCGGCAATTGTCGTTCACAAATTATTTACTATTACACGCAAATTTTCTCTAGACAAATCAGAAACTTTGCGCTATAATACTTGCGTAATGATTAGTGATTAATATTTAATTATTAACATCTCTGTAATCTAAACCCGTCCCCCCGTATAGCGTTTTCCCGTCCCCGTAGGGGCGAGCATTGCTCGCCCGCCGTTACCCTCGTCCCCTGCCTACTGCCGACTTTAGACTACCGAATATTTCCCGTCCACTCTCGACTGCCGACTAATAACTCTCGACTACATGACTACTAACTAACTTTATGATTCATGCTAATGCAAAAATTAATCTCTCCCTTGACGTTGTCGGAACGCTGCCGAACGGTTATCATCTTGTGGAATCGGTGATGACCGCCGTTGCGTTTGGCGACACCATTGAGCTGTGCGAAACTGACGGAACCGGAGTAAAATTCAGTTCCGACGCGCCTTATCTTCCCAGCGACAAGCGCAACAACTGTGTTAAGGCTGCACGGCTTTACTATAATTCGGCGGGCTTGGAGCGCGCACTGACGGTCAATTGCCGCAAGCGCATACCGGTCGGAGGCGGACTTGGCGGAAGCTCTGCGGATGCGGCGGCGGTGCTTCTTGCGCTGAACCGTACTCACGGTATATTCACGCAAAAGGGATTAATGCAGATAGGGGCGCGTATAGGTGCGGATGTTCCGTTTCTTATCGCTGGCGGAACCGCTCTTGCCACAGGAATCGGCGAGAAGTTAGAGCCGATTTCTCCGTTCCGCGATGAGGGTATCGTTATTATACGTCCGGAGTTCAGTTCATCTACACCGGAACTCTTTGCCGCCATTGAGCGCAACCCTCCGAAAATGCGCCCTGACACCGCCGCGCTCGTTATGGCTCTTAGTTCCGGCAATCTGAAGACTATCGGTAAGCTGATTTACAACGTATTTGAGGACGCTCTTGCTCCGCGCGAGCGCCGTATGGTTTATGACGCGAAAAGTAAATTGTTAGAACACGGTGCGGTAGGAGCGTCCATGAGCGGCACCGGAAGCGCGGTATTCGGTCTATTTGACGACCTTTCTGTTGCAAAACAGGCATTCCTGAAACTTCGCGAATCCGGCACGGAGTGCTTCCTTACACGGGCTAAAAACTATGCAGAAAGCTGACGTCAAGCCGCGTATCCGCGAGACGATAATCGTAGAAGGACGCTATGACAAAGCGGCGCTTGCCAACGCTGTGGATGCAAATATTATTGAGCTTGGCGGTTTCCGCGTTTATAGGGATAAAGAGATACTTGACCTTATACGCATGCTTGCCGATACCGTCGGGGTAATCGTGCTTACCGATAGTGACAGAGCGGGCTTTCAGCTGCGTAATTATCTCAACGGAGCGGTTACGGGGAAATTATATCACGCATATATTCCCGACGTCGCAGGCAAGGAACGCCGTAAAGCGTCTCCGTCTAAAGAGGGCAAACTCGGCGTGGAGGGAATGACTGTGGAAGTACTGCGTTCCGCAATTCTTAACGCTATCGGTAACAATACCGCCGGACATCAGTCCGGCAGTGAGCAAATTACTAAATTTGACTTCTATGAGCTTCAGCTTACCGGCGCGCCTAATAGCGCCGCTCACCGCCGCTCGCTTGCCAAACGCTTCGGCTTGCCGGAGCGTCTTAGTGCGGATACGCTTATCAGCGTCCTAAACGCGCTCGGCGTGTCGCCGCAAGACTTGCGTACAAGTCCGATAGAATAGCCGTATCATCCGACGAGGACGATTTCAGACGCACGTCAGCGTCCGCGCACAGCAATATAGCATCAGCAAGCCACTCAAACCGCGGGTTGCGCGGATTCTTCACCGCCGAAGCATATGCGTGCCGGAACTTCCAGCTAAGCGCCGCGACTAACGGAATCGTCTCCTCACGGTTAGCTATCAGTATAGACAGCGCGGCAGCGGAGCTTTCATAATCACCGCTGATGAGAGATTCCGCCATATCAAATACGCCCGCCTCAAGCTGCGGAATGGCAAGAAGCCTAATGTCGTCCGTTGTTACCGCCGTACCGGAGCAGTATGCGGAGAGCTTGTCGATTTCGTTCTTTAGATTGCTCATAAGTCTGCCGGAGCGGCGAATAAGATAGAGCGCATCCTCATTGGAAATGCGTTTTCCCTCCGCCTGAAAGTGACGTATTACCCACGGCACTAAATCGCTTTCCGGCTGGGCTTTGAATTCCACTACATTTGCGTATTTTTCAAGGGTTTTCCATAATTTGCGCCGTTTATCGGGTTTCCAGCCGGCGTCGCTGTAAGCAAAAATCACTCTGCACCCCGCAGGCATATTCGCGGCAATTGCCGTAAATGAATTTATGTCGTTCTCCGGCATTGAGAAAAGGTCAAAATCGCGCACTTCGGTAAACACATAGTCTGACATAAACGGAGCGGCATTGACAGCTTCCTCAATATCTGCATAGGAGCAGTCCGCTCCATAGAGTTTTTTTACATCGAAATCGTTGCCTGCGGCTGCTCCCCTCGCAAGACTTATGTAGTGGTTGAGCAAATAAGACTCCTCGCCGTAGAACACGTTCAACGGCGGAAGAGCCTTATTTGCAATAGCTGACTTGAGTTCTCTAAGGGTCATAGTAGTTATAGAGTGTTTATTGATTAAATCCGCGACAACGAAAATATTGAAGCAGACAGGCTGTTTAGATTAGTAGTTGCTGATTCAGCGCTGATTAGGGTGATTGTGATACCAGTCGCGGGCATAGTCGTAATAGAAATCCTCGAAAATCTTATTCTTGCGGGCAACGATAGGATCATCGCGTCTGCCGAGTATAAATGGCACATAGCCGAATGCCCCTCCGGGCGCGAACGTGTCTACGTACTCAACAAGCGCGTCTTTGAGTTCCTCGTCAGAAGTGGTCAGCAGACTGATACGCCCCTGCTGATCCCAGCAGCCGTTGAGTACAAGACCTTTGCCGTACTTTTGCTTTATGCTGATCAGGTCGTTTGAAATCTGTGCAGGATCCCAACTGGTTATACCCATATCAATCCAGTCTTCAATAAAGACCTCGCAGTGACCGCAGTCATGTATGTGAATCGGCAAATCATTGTCGCGGGCAATATCGCACAGGCGCTTCTCGAAAGGCTTAATCATCTCGCGGTACATCTTTAGGGAGATAAACGGATAGTTGGCGGAAGCGTTATCGTCCATCATACTAAGCCCGTCAAGTTTATAGTACATAACCATATGTTTAAGCACATCAGCGGCAAATTCAGTAATGTAGTCGAACAGGGCTATACACTCCTCCGGTTCTTCGGCAAGCGCGCACATACCCTCGCTGAATCCCATAAAGCTCATCATCGTTTGGAAGCAGCCGCGCATAGGGTTGGCAAGACGCGGTTTAGCATTAATGTCTACGCCTTTCATATCCTTTTCGGCAATCGCTTTCCACTCGGATTCGGACACTACAGGATTTTTGATAACGTCGCGCCACTTGCGGATGTCGGTAAGGATAAAATCGCCCGGCTTAGGTAAAGCGCCTCCGCCGGCATCGTCTTCCGCAACATACTCGACGCCGTAAATGTCCTTGCCGCCGCCCGGAGTGATGTGACCCGCTCCCATAAATTCCGGCATTACAACGTATTCCTGAATTTTGTACCACGCAAGCCATTCCGGCTGTTCACCGCGAAGCATATCCATAAAGTTTTGCTTTTCAGATTTTTTGTATTCGATTGCCATAGCCGTTACCTCCGATTATCTAATCTCTTTGTATAAATATAACATATGTATGATATTACGTCAAGGAGTTTTTATATTAGATGTTAGCAAACAGGATATGCCGCGTATCTCTCTGCTCCCTTGCATACGGCGGCAAATGAAAAAGCACGGTATTTTAAGGATTATCCGTGCTGAGATGATTAGTTATTATTCTCATTGGTCATTGGATAGTGTAACATAAATTGGGCGGGAGATGCCCCGCCCCGTTTAACCCTGATATTACAGTTGACTGTTAGTTCTCCATTTCGCGTCCGAGAAAACGCGCAACGGTGCTGACAAGCTTATCTTCCACCTCGCCCATTTCGGTATCGTCGTTGGAGATAAACATCACGCATCCCATAACGTCGCCTTCCGAAAGAATCGGAGCCGCGACCGCGATGGAGTAGCTGTTATCCATATCGGTTACAGGCATGCCATCTTCGCCGGGCTTGCGGCGGTACATCTGCCGCGCTTCCATAAGCCGCTCCAGCTCACTGCTGACCCTGCGTCCCCCAAGCTCGCGCTTAGGAGCGCCGTATACGCTTAGAACGGTGTCGCGGTCACAGACAACCGTCATATGGTTGGTAGTTTTGTAGAGAGTTTCGCAGAGATTATCGGCGAACTTGCTGAGGTCGCCCATTGGGGAGTACTTCTTGAAAATGACCTCTCCGTCCTTTTCCGTATATATCTCGAGCGGATCGCCCTCGCGAATTCGCATTGTACGTCTGATTTCCTTAGGAATAACTACGCGACCGAGATCATCGATCCGGCGAACGATGCCAGTTGCTTTCATCATATTTGTTGCCTCCATTATATCTTTCTATTTATGACAACGTTATTATTTGCGAGAAAATGTTTTTTATGCCAAAATCTACGGTGTTACCCAATGAATAAAAAAATAACCTATCACTAATAAAATTTTACAATGTCTTCATCCAAATGTCAAGCATAAATTTTATTTTATCTCCGGCTTGAACACCTGCCTGTAACCTTTACTTACCATCGTTTCGGATGTCAATGCTTCGGCAGGCAAGTCTTTTGTAATCAAAACCTCTAGTTTTCTGTCATTATGGCAAGGCTTAAAAACCTCCCGAACCTGACTGTTAAGCGACCGCTGCGGACAACATAGAATATGTAAAATTTGCTTGCATTTCCAAGAAAAATGTTGTATAATGGATAAAAATAACGACAATAGTTAAAGGAGAAAGATGAAATCAATTAGAGACAGCCCCTACAATAAGAACGCTCCCATACGCACAATTGACGCCATAAGTCTTGTGACCGATTATACAAAAGGCGGCAAAATCACCGGCAAGTATTGCGGGCAGTGTGTTATAGCGATGCTTGCCGGAGTGACGCTTGATGAAGTTATCGAATTGATGAAAGATATTGGAAGCAGCAAACAGGCGTTGAAAAAGGCGTTGGATTACTACGGTATTCAATACGCGCCTAAATCAACGCACATACTTAAATCAACCGCAAACGTTCCAAACTCACTTTTGCCTGATGTATGCGTTTTGAGAGTGATTATCGCTGATAAAAACGGCGAGTTCAAGTTCAAAAAAGACAGGGGACATTGGTGCTTATTCTTTAAGGGCAGGTATTACGACCCGGATGGGGGAGTCAGCGGCGAATGCCCGAAACATTTGAAGATATTTCAGGTGTGGCAGATTTACCCGTAACTATTTGCAATGACAGCGGCGGCATACCGCCGGAAAGGACTATATAAATGACTAACACAATATCAGCGCAGCTATCCGACCCGCGTTTTGATTACATCTTGCCAGAGGACAAAGAATTTATTGCGCGCTTTGACGATGAAATGGAAGCGAGCGGTTACTCGGCAAACGGCGTAATCACGCCGGGATACGCGGGTGCGCCCGGTTGGGGCAAGTATATGCTTATTTACGCTAAGGTTGGCGTGAAAAGCAAGCAGATTGCTGCCCGCATTTACTTGCGCAATGACGGCACTATTTTGCGGCTGTTCCTGAACAACATAGACAAACACGCCGCGTTTATTGAAAATGCGCCGGAATATATCCGCGCCGTATTTGATAAAGGCTTCTACGACTGCTGTCATTGCGCGAGCAAGCCGAACGGCATATGTAATTTCCGCAAGTCGTACACGCTTAACGGAGAGCTTCGCGAAAAGTGTAGCGGTGAGGTATTTCAGTTCTTCAAGCCCGGAATCGAAAAGCTCTCCGCGTATATGGATTTATTCCGCGAGTTCTACCCTGTGAGAAGCAAGAGGAGTTTACTAAGATGATGTATAAAAATCTTGAACAACGTATGTTTACGGCGTACCTGCTCCAAAGTCCGCAGGAGTTTTCCGGTAGGGCAGAGGACGGCACTGACGGCGAGGACTGGTATTCTCTGTAGAACTGGACGCGAAATGCGTATAAGATATTCGCCGATACGCCTGAATTGATTATAAACAAGCTGCACGAAGATACAACGTTCCCGAGTACATACATGGCGGAGCATAACGGGCGTCCTAAAATCAAAACGGAAATGCGCGGCGCGATTATATCAATGAACCGTCTGCTTTACGCTGTCTGGCACGCGGCTCGCACCGGAACGATTGACGGCAGTTCGCTCGTGTTGCCGTCAGAGTACAAAGTCACTAAAAAAGTTGCGGCGCAGCTTAGTTATACCGGCATTGAAATCTCCGACGGAAAAATGTACGCAAACGAATATCAGGGTATGTTCAGGGCGCTAAAAACGCTCACTTTGCGCTTGAGCGATTTTGCTCCGCCGTGGGGCAAATTTACGGAGGGGCTGACAGCAGAAAATATGTCAGAAGCTTCAGTGTATACGGACGG
>JAITQY010000067.1 GCA_031288675.1 Oscillospiraceae bacterium
CCATGTCTTACCAGCCTTGATGTCATCAGCATACGCCTTGATGATACGCGGTACGAAGATAACAAAGCCGTTGATAACGCCGCCGAGGTTAACGCCGAGAATCCAGTCAAAATCCTCAAATGTGGAGGCTTCCGCAGGACCGAAGCTGTTAACGCCAGCCGTGTTGAGAAGAAGGTTCGGAGGTCCGCCCCAGTGCGCTTCCGCCTTGTCAGCGGCAGCAATGTATTCCTGGCGGTTCGTAAGATCCATCTTGATGCCAAGCGCATCAATGCCAAGTCCTTTAAGCTCATCAACCGCCTTGTCGATAGCTTCCTGACGGATGTCAACGATAGTGACTTTTGCGCCAAGTCCGCCGAACAGTTTAGCTTGTCCGAGTCCGGCGCCGGATGCTCCGCCCGTAATAAAAGCAATCTTGCCTTTGTAATCTCTTGCCATTGGTTGAACTCCTTAAAAATTTATTTGCCGTCATTATATACCAACATCACTGGACTTGTCAAGGGTTATTTTGTGACGAATGCGAGCGGCTTTCCGGAGGATTAGCCGTATTGGACAACTTGCCGGGCGGTCTGAAAGTAATTTTTGTATGTAATGTAAAAAGTACTTGCAAACGCTTAACAAAGGGTGTATAATAGCACCATAAAATAAAATCAACTAAGGGAGGCACGAATCTTTATGAAGAACTTCGCAGGAAAAATCGCCTTCATTACGGGCGGAGCGTCCGGCGCCGGGCTCGGACAGGCTAAAGTATTCTCCAAAGCCGGAATGAAGGTCGCAATCGCTGACGTGCGTCAAGACGCGCTTGACAAGGCAATCGGCGAAATTTCCGCATACAGCGGCTGCAAAACATCCGACGTTCTGGCACTTAATTTTGACCTTACCGACCGCGCGGCATATGCGGCGGCGGCGGACAAAGTTGAAGCTACTTTCGGCGGACCGCCGCACTTACTTATCCAAACAGCCGGCGTAAACAGTTTCGGTCCTATTGAGGCTTCTACGTTTGATGACTTTGACTGGGTCGTAGGTGTTTGTTTCAACGCGGTCGTAAACGGATTGCTTATCTTCGTACCGCGTATGATTAAAGCTTACGCCAACAAGACAGAGTTCCACGTCGCTACTACAAGCTCAATGGGCGCATTTATGGCAGGCAGCGGAACCGGACCGTACAGCGCGGCAAAATCGGCTGTAAACAACCTGATGTACAGCTACGCCGAAGCTTTGAAACCTTACGGCGCGAGCGCGACAGTTCTTTGTCCCGGCAATATCAACTCCAATATCGGAAACGCCGAGAAGTACCGTCCGGCACATCTGAAAAATACCGGTTATCACGTATCGGAAGGTACTATGAAGCACCTTAACTCCGTACACGCAACCGGTATCGACCCGGTCGAATTAGGAGAAATCCTGAAAGAGGCGATTGAGAACGAGCGTATTATCGTTCTTCCTGACCACAATACGGGCGAGCAGCGCGCCGCTCAGCTGCGCGGTCTTAATGAGCAAATCGAAGCTTATTGCCTTACCGGTGAGGAGCGCGCGGCAAAGATGGCAGAGCTTATGAAGAACTTCCGTCCGATGCCGGCAGGTGACGATCAAGACGCTCCGCCGCCTATGATGTGGACTGTTCCGGAAGGTGCAGAAGCGTTCGGACAAGGTCGTAAAGACATTGAATGGTTAGCGGACAGTAAAAAGGCGAAGTAATTACCTCAAGTTTCTTTAGCGGCGAATCTGTGATTCGCCGCTTTTGTCTATCCATTTTGAGAGAGTAGGCAGTTTTTAGTTTATTAGTCGGCAGGAGACGAGAGAAACGCAGAGTAATGGCAAATTAGTCGCAAGTCAATAGTCCACAGTCGACAGGGGACGAGGGATACGGCGGGCGAGCAATGCTCGCCCCTACGGGAACGGGAGAAATGCCACGCGAAGGACAGGTTCACATCGCAAGGCGTTAATCATTAAATATTAGTCATTAATCACTACTCAAGTATTATAACACAAAGTTTCTGATTTGTCAAGATATAATTTGTGTGTAATCGTAAATAATTTGCGAACAACAGGGAGGTCGTATAGACAACCTCCCTGTTTTGTTCAATGACATTGTTTACTTTAAGCAACGCGCCAGAATTGCCGCAACCTCAACACTCTTAACATTTCCGCCTTATAAATAACTCTGCGTCTTATTAAAGGGGATTGGCCTTGATGAGGTCAAGCTCATCTTCAAAATCGGTACCGAGGAAGTATTTAGGCGGCGTAAGGTCTTCGCCTTTAGCTTTCTTCTCCAAGCCAGCTTTTATCTTATCCGGGGTTGCCGGAAGCACGTAAACGCGAACTCCGCAAGCATTGTTAATAGCGTTGATAACCGCCATATGACCACTGCTCTGGAAGCACTCGCTGCTTCCGCTAGAGCCATACGGTCCGAGCGGACGCGGAGTTTCGAGATACATTACGTTAAAGTCGTCCGGAATCGCGTCTATCGTCGGAATACCGCAGCCGGCAATGTTGCCGTGCTTCTTCTCCGCGTTGTAGTCCTCAGAGAGCGCGAATCCAATGCTGTGCGACAGTCCGCCGTAAGCCTGACCGTCAACCGCAAGGCGGTTACCGATCGTTCCCACGTCAGCCGCTGTCGTGTAACGCTTAACGGTCGCTTTGCCGCTGTTCTTGTCAACTTCGACAAGCGCAACGTTAACGCCGTACATAAATGTGCGGTTCTTCTCGCCCTCGCCTGTGTTCGGGTTAAGTCCGAACTCAATATCCGTATGACCGAAGTGGTCTACGTGACCGATATATTTCGTCGGAATATTTTCTGCTACCATCTCTTCATACGTGCGGAACGAACCGTCAGGTTTGCGCATAGCGTCAAGGAGTTTAGTAGCCGCGTCAATAGTCGCGTTACCCGCCATATAGTGGCTACGCGAAGCCGCCGCAAGACCGGTATCCGGGCACTCCTTACTGTCGTTCATAACCAAGCGAACCTGCTCCGGTTTTAATTTAAGCGGCGCAAGAGATTTAAGCGTATGAGTAAGCGTACCGATGTCACCGCCCTGACCTACGTCTTCCCACGTGTTGTAATGTGTGATTCCGCCGTCCTTATTCAGTTCCAGCGCGACCTCCGCCTGATCCGGACGCCCGATAGTCGCAAGGAAACCTCCAAGCGAGATTCCGACGCCGACGTAACGCCCCTCTTTCTTTGCCGCTTCCGCTTCCGCTTTATACTTGTCGTAAGTCGGCTTAATCATCTCAAGCAGCGTCGGATAAACGTACTCAAAGTACGGACGGCTGTTGATTGTAGTATCACCCGGACGCGCCGCGTTGATATAGCGGAACTCCCACGGGTCAATGCCAGCTTTCTCCGCCGCAAGGTCAATAAGAGCCTCCGTAGTCGTATAAATCTGCGGAGCGCCGAATCCGCGGTACGGGCAGTTAAACGCGTTGTTTGAGCTTCCGCCGCGCGCTAATCCGCGAAGCGCCGGGATATTGTATCCGTGAAACGCCACGCTTACGAGGTTCGAGAATATAAGTCCCGCGCTTCCCGCGTATGCGCCGTGGTCAAGACCTACATCGTATTCCGCACCGGTAATCTTTCCGTCCTTGTCAATAGCGATACGTCCGTTCGCGAACGTTGCGCTGCGCTTACCGGTCATATGGTTAAACTGCTCATACGTGAGCGTCATTGTACAAGGGATTCCGTCCATCGCCTGAACCGCCGTCGCCATAATTGCGAACGTATTCGTACCTACCGGATAGCCGAACGCGCCGCCGATATAGTTCTCAATGAAGCGCAGGTTCTCCATCGGGATGTCACAGGAGTGTGCTACCGCCTCGCGCGTTTCCGTGAGTGCCTGACTCTTACACTGAAGCGTAACCATTCCATCCGCGCCGATATATCCCTGAAGAACATCAGGCTCAATCGGCAAATGCGGCTCGCGCTGACTGCTAAAGCTGCCCTCCGCAACATATTCAGCATCATCGAACGTGCTGTCGTCTACTTCTCCTTTGAGTACGATTTGCTCCATATAGAAGTTCGGCAGTTGTTCGTGGATTTGCAGAGCGTCCGGCATAACCGCCTCAACGAAAGTTTTGTAAGCCGGCAGAAGCTCCAAATCCTGCTTGACGAGCTTCGCCGCCGCTTTTGCGTGTTCTTCGGTATCCGCGCAAACTACAGCCACACAGTCGCCCTTACGGCAAATCTTCTTGCCAGCAATGACCGGGAACTCCGTAATGCCCTTGCCCTTCTGACGGTCAACCATCGCGACCGACGCCAAATTATTGGAGCCGCGCACGTCCTTTGCGGTCAGAACTTTATAAACACCCGGCGCTTTCTCCGCTTCGCTTATGTCAATATTCTTGATAAGAGCATGATCTACTTCAGAAATCACTACCGCCAGATGCGCGGTTTCTTTCGGCATCTTATATTTAATATCGTCACCATAATCCGCCGTACCCGTTACCTTAGCAAGCGCAGTCGGTCTCGGCAGCTTGCTTCCGTAATAGTCCGCGC
>JAITQY010000084.1 GCA_031288675.1 Oscillospiraceae bacterium
GATTATACAATCATCGTTCCCGCCGGTTCGAATAGGCTTAAACACGAACTCTATTTTGAAAAACTGTTTACCGGAAATGGTAAAAAGCCCCGAGTACATCCACACTTACAAGCTGACGCAGTTATCGCTGTGGAACGCGGCGTCGGCGGGACTTAATCCGGACCGGGTTGCAGAAGAACTCAGGCGCTTCGCCAAGCATGACCTGCCGCAGATTGTAATAAGCCGCATACTCGACCGGGGGAAGCGCTACGGCCGCGTAAAGCTGCTGATAGAAAACGGAAGCTTCATTCTTCGTTGTGATGACCGCTATATTGCCGCCGAGCTTGAAAACACCAAGGCGGTCGCCAAATACCTCATAAACAGGCTTGACGCGCTTACTTTTGAGGCAGACATAGCCTATCGCGGACACATTAAGCAAGCGCTGATCCTTGCGGAATACCCCGCCGAGGACTTGGCCGGGTATCGCGAAGCCGCTCCGCTTGCGTTTGATTTGAGGGATGTCGCGCTGTCCGGGCAGGCGTTCACCCTCCGTCCGTACCAGTCTGAGGCGGCGAATCTGTTTCACGCAAACGGGGAGAAGCGCGGCGGACACGGCGTCATTGTGTTGCCGTGCGGCGCGGGCAAAACCATAGTCGGCATGTCGGTAATGGCCAAGCTGCAAACAGAAACGCTCATACTGACCACCGCGATTACCGCTGTGCGGCAGTGGATTGTCGAACTGACAGACAAAACGTCGCTCACGGCCGAACAGATCGGAGAATACAGCGGCGACAAAAAAGAAGTCAAACCCGTCACCGTTTCAACCTACCAAATCCTCGGAGCGTCCGAAAGACACCGCGAATTGATCAACCGTCGCGAATGGGGGCTGATTATCTACGATGAGGTGCATATGCTGCCCGCGCCGGTGTTTCGCATGACGGCGGAGCTGCAATCCAAAAGGCGGCTCGGGCTTACGGCGACGCTGATTCGCGAGGACGGTCTGCAAGGCGACGTGTTTACGCTGATCGGTCCCAAACGGTACGAGACGCCGTGGAAGGTTCTCGAAAAGAGCGGCTATATCGCAAAAGCCGAATGTTTTGAAGTGCGCGTGCCGCTCGCGGAAAGCGCGCGCATGGATTATGCCGTCGCCGATAAGCGTCAAAAGTTCCGCATAGCCGCCGAAAATACGAACAAGCTCCGGTTTTTACAGCAGTTGTTGAGCGAACATGCAGGACGGCACATTCCGGTTATCGGCCGATATATCAGCCAACTCACGCTTGTGGCGGAGATGCTGAACGCGCCGATGATCACGGGCAAAACCAAAAGCGGCAAGCGCGACGAACTGTATCAACGGTTCAGAGACGGTGAGTTTTCGGTGATCATTGTGTCCAAGGTCGCAAACTACGCCATAGATTTGCCGGACGCGAACGTGGCCATAGAAATAAGCGGCACATTCGGTTCGCGGCAGGAAGAAGCGCAGCGGCTCGGCCGCATACTCCGCCCCAAACACGGAGAGAACCGCGCGTGGTTTTATACCTTGGTAACGTCAGATACGGTGGAGGAGAGATTTGCGGCGCACAGACAACTGTTTCTTGCCGAGCAGGGCTATCCGTACAGTGTCGTGAACTGAACGACACACAAAAGCAAAATCGTGAGGGTGAAAAGCGCAAATGAAGATCCGGAGAATTTATGTCCATACGCACCACCGGACCGGCCGCAAGCACTATTGATGCAAGCGTTTGATCTTTTCGCTAAATGGGTATGTTGGATCGCTGCTGCAACTATGCTTATTCTGGCTATAGTCAGTATTGTTGGTCACACAACCGATATAGATGTTGGATTTGAGGTAGATGCTTTTAAGGTTGCACAAACACGAGACATATTGTCCGCTATCATACTGTTAGCTTGTGCGGCTCAGTTTTTTCCGGACAGAGTATTTATTGCAAACAATATTTTTAAATACTTATCTATTTTTTTGACTTTAATCCTTATAACCTCAATAACCTTAGCAGTTGTTTTTGCTGATAAATTGAGTCCTAATCAGGCAACTGTCCTTGGCAATGGATTAACTGCATTTGCCGCATTTCCGGTGTTGGCAATCACACTGTCACGCGAAAACCGCATTGCATTAAGAAAAGCAAAATCAAGCGCGAAAATGCTCGAAAGTATACTCAAGTCGATTTACTTTCAGATTGAACGAATAAACAACGGCAGTCGTAACCCTATTATACTTCCAGACAATGTTATCCTCTATTATGAGGGCTGTATGCCCTACTTGCGATATGATTATCTTGAAACCGTTCTTGAAGAACTAAATTATGCGAGTATGATTAACGCTTGCCTTGGCGACAATGACCAACTCAAGAATGTGTTGCACCGCAGACATATATGGATAACCGATAGCCGTTCAGATTTTACGATTATTAGCGTCTGTGGCAATATCGGAATGTTTTACAATGGATGGGCTGAGTCAAAACCTTGGAAAGAAGAGAAAATCAATATTGAATTCAAAAAATTCATCCACGAGCATTGCACGAATCTGATTGTTGATTATACAATTGACTACTTAAATCAAAATGATAATGCGTCTTGTGATTGCTCTGATGTAGAGTACCATATCTTAGGAAAGTTAAAGAATGACCCAGTCCTAAAGTCCGGCAAATACAAATTTGTAATTTATGACAACAAAATTGTATTAGATGCAATATTTCAAGTCTTTATCTTGTAA
>JAITQY010000117.1 GCA_031288675.1 Oscillospiraceae bacterium
ATTGCTGATAATTTGAATCTTCTGGGGACAGACCGCTTCGCACGCGCCGCATTCTATACAATCGGATGCTTTGCCGCCGCCGAAAAACGTAGTGGCAAAACCATACCCCTGTTTTGCGGCTTCCGCGTTACCGTATACGAACTCTCTGTTCATCGCATCGAATACTTCCGGAATATTTATCTGCTGCGGACACCCCGGCACGCAATACTTACAGGATGTGCAAGGAACACCCGGCAATGCCGCAAGCGCGCGCCGGGCTTCAGCAATCGTATTGCGCTCCGGCTCGTTCAATGGCTTAAAGTCTTTCATATAGGAGATATTATCGCGCATTTGCTCAAGATTGCTCATTCCCGACAGCACGGTTATCACGCCAGGCAGACTTGCCGCGTAACGGATAGCCCACGACGCATAAGAGGCTTTAGGGTCAGCCGCGTCAAATATAGACTTGACCGACGGCGCGGGATTGGCTAACATTCCACCCTTGATAGGCTCCATAATGATTATAGGCTTCTTGTGCTTGAGCCAAGCGGTTTCATAGCACAGCCGAGCCTGCACGCCTCCGGATTCCCAATCCGCCCAGTTGATTTGCAGCTGAACGAACTCCGTTTCCGGATGCTTGGTAAGTACCTCGTCAAGCAGCTGAGCATTATCGTGGAACGAAAATCCGGCATGCCTGATTAGTCCCTTTTCTTTCTGCTGCCATACAAAATTCCAAATGTCGTATTCATCGAATTTTGCGGTGCGCGAGGCGCCGATGTTGTGCAGCAGGTAAAAATCAAAATACCCTGCCCCGGTGCGCTCCAACGATGTAAAAAACATCTGCTGAGCCTCCGCCTGATTGTTTGCCCCTGCCCACGCCGGCAGTTTAGTAGCAAGCTGAAACTTTTCACGAGGATAACGCGCGACCAGCGCCTCGCCTGCGGCTTTTTCACTCTCGCCGCCTATATAGCCGTAAGCCGTGTCAAAATAGGTGAATCCGGCTTCTATGAACTCGTCAGTCATCTTTTCAAACTGCGGAATGTCCACCACTCCTGCCGGTTCCTGCGGTAAACGCATTAACCCAAATCCCAGCTTCGGCGTCGTTTCTCCAAGATATGCCACAATGATTCCTCCCTAAAAATATTTTTCTACATTATACCACATTTACACATAATTGTCAATCATAATGCTTGATTTTTATTAGAAGTTATGATACAATATTTTCCATTATAATTTAGAGGTAAGTAAATGAAAAAATTAAAACGCACGTTCGGCAATGTTCTGTTCCTGCTCAAACCATGGTGGAAATACGGGAAATCACTGGTGATATGGAGCCAGTTTTTTACGATCATATATCCCGTTCGCATAATCGCGGAAGTGACCATTGCGCAGGGCATCATTGAAGCGGCACAATCTGGACGCGGTACGGCACACGTGGTGTTAGTTGCCGTTGCATATATAACGGTAATTGTAGGTTTGTGGATTGCGCGTGAAGCAAGAATTAGAGTGTTTGAATCTTGGATAAAAGTGGATATAACTGCGGCAATTGAGCGCGAAATCTACGAAAAAGCGATTCGCACGGATTATATGTATGTCGATTCACCGGATTTTTTTGATAACTACAAAATGGCAACCGATGAATACGTGTCGCGTTCACAAAAAATGTGGGACTCGGTAAATACATTGGCGGGCGGAATAGTCGGCTTGTTGTCAATGGTGGGAGTTTTTTTGACTACCGAACCTTTTGTTATAATTCTCGTATTTGTTGGTCTGGGAATTATGGCGGTTTTCCGCTTTTTTATCGCCTCAAATGAAACGGAGATATGGAGAATCAATACTCCGAGCCGACGCAGGATGAACTATGTTACGCGGCTGTTGTATATGAAATCTGCAAACGCCGACCTGCGTGCAACAAATGCAAAGGATAGAATTTTCGAGCATTACAACGCTTCAAAAGACAGCATTATCAACGTTGCGAAGCGATTTCGATGGAAGCAGTTTCTTTATGGGTGTATTTACATTATCGGCGGAAACTTAGCCACATATATCGTAATGCTGTATACCGCGCTTGGCTTTGTCAGCGGACGAATTGAGAGCATCGGAGTTTTTACTACGCTTGTCGCGGCAACCGGAAATATGAGTTTTCAGTTTAGTCAGATTACCGACAATGTTACATCCATATTTGAAACGACGCTGTATGCTGACAAAGTGCGCCAGTTTTTCGGATTGCACTCTGAGATTGAGCCGTCAACGGGAAGAACAACGCCCGCGGACGCTCCGCTGTCGCTTGAACTGCGCGACGTGAGTTTTAGTTACCCAAACTCAGAGTTCGGATTAAAGAACCTCAATATCACCGTAAATGCCGGCGAGAAGATAGCTATAGTAGGCGAGAACGGAGCCGGCAAGACCACGCTCTCTAAGCTCCTGCTTCGCCTGTACGACGTAAACAGCGGAGAGATTCTATACAACGGAGTGAATATCAAAGACTATGACGTCCGCGCGCTTAGACGGCAAATCGGAGTTGCGTTTCAGGAACCGCATCTCTACACGCTGACAGTTCGTGAGAATATGCAGGTATACCATTCCGCAAGCGATGAGGTATTGCGCGAGGTTCTTCAGACCGTCGGGCTTGACGCAGACCTCGACCGCGATGTAACGCGGGAGTTCGACGACAGCGGAATTATGCTCTCCGGAGGTCAGGCACAGAAGCTCGGACTGTCACGTCTTTTGATTGGTGAGTTCGGTCTGCTGCTTTTGGACGAGCCTTCTTCCGCGCTTGACCCGCTTGCGGAGTACGAGATGACCAAGCTGATGTTCAACCGCAGCCGCACCACAACTATTATGGTGGCGCACAGACTAAGCACCATACGTGACGCTGACTGCATTTACCTCATCTCCAACGGAGCGGTTGCCGAGCAGGGTACGCACGACGAACTAATCGCGCTAAACGGCAAGTATGCGGAGATGTTCTCTAAACAAGCTGAAAATTATGTGAGATAACTTGGGCAAAATACATATACTCATTTCCCTGTCGGTTTTATGAGCGAAAACACTAACTCCATCATACCAAGCCACTCTTCCATTGATATTGGCGCTGTTGAGTGATTACGCAGAGCTGCGCTAAACGATAGATTGGACAACAGGATTTCAATTTTTTTTACATCAAGAGGTTCGATTCTGCCTAACTCTATCATTCTGTTCAATAACGGCGTCGTTAGTTTTGACGGCAGCTCAAACATCGCTTCATAGATAAATATTGCGCTGCGCCTGTCCCCTCTCGCTTCCATAGCACCTATAATCAATATACGGTCCATAAGCTCTTGTATCTCAGGGGCGTAGTGGAAATCCACTCCTCTTAGCACTTCAAACGGGGACTCCGTTTCCGCTAATTTCAGCAGCCTGTTTATGTCCGGCATTGCGTTATTCATATTCTCCCGGTAGAAAGAATACATCTCTTGAAGCAAATCATCTTTTGAAGCAAAATAATAATAAACCGTAGCGACAGTGATTCCAACTTTTTTAGAAATCTGTCTTATTGATACATTATAAAAACCATAGTCAGAAAATAGCTGAACGGCTGTGGAGAATATTTTGTCTCTAATGGAATGTATACCAAACTTATCCATATTCATGCTCCAGACATATTATCATATTTTTTTCATAGGCAAACGATTTTGAGAAATTCTCTTATCTCTCATGTTTGCAGTGCATTAATGCACTATAGCATATATCTCAAGACTTTGCAAGTTGTTTTTTTATAATTGCAAAACAAATCCTAATGCGCTGCCAGCTGAAGCACATTTACTGATTATTAGCTGGCACCCCCGGCGCGAATCGAACGCACAACTACTCCTTAGGAGGGAGTTGTTATATCCATTTAACTACGGGGGCTTGTATTAACCTATGTTACGGCTCAATAGAATTGTACAGGTCCGATAAGAACTTATCCTCAATCTCCGGCCGCGCAATTTCAACCGGAGCCTCCAAGCTGTCACCGTCAAGTATATCATCCCTTACCTGAAAAGTCAAGCCGAATTTATATCCGTAGTCCTCAGCGTCCGGAGTATCACATCCGAATAAGCACGCCGCCGCAAATAACGCGCCTGTCTTATTGCGTATAAGCAAACTGCGGTCGGCGTTATTCTGCAAATCCATATACTGTCCGGCGCACACATCAAAGGCGGCTCGCGCTAAAATCGCGGTATACCTCGCTTCTCCCGGAACCGCCGCGAACTTAAACGCCAACGCCTGAAGCGCGTCTCCGGCAAGCAATGCCTGCCACTCCCCGAACGCTTTGTGAACGCTCGGCTTACCGCGCCGGAAATCGTCATTGTCCATACACGGCAAATCGTCATGTATCAGCGTGTATGCGTGCAGAAACTCAATAGCTACCGCTAACGGAATAGCGTCCCTCACCTGCCCTTTAGCTATCCGCTCACGAAACGCAAGCGTCAAAATACCGCGCAGACGCTTACCTCCGCCAATCACGGCATAGCGGAGAATCTCATTGATTTGACGGTCAGTATCCGACGCTTCCGCCGGAAGCGTAAGCGCCTCATCTAACGCGGAATCGACCATACCGCGATAGCGCATAAGCTCC
>JAITQY010000139.1 GCA_031288675.1 Oscillospiraceae bacterium
AACTCCTTCATAAATTCCACGAGGGCTTTCGCTCCCTCCACAGGCATAGCGTTGTACATAGAGGCTCTCATTCCGCCGACGTTACGGTGTCCAGCAAGGTTAATCAAACCTTTTTTAGCGGCTTCCGACGCAAATCGCTTGTCCAAATCCTCGTTACCGGTGACAAACGTGACGTTCATACCGCTGCGCGAGCCTTTCTGGGCAGGCGCCTTAAACAGCTTGGAGTTATCTAAATAGTCGTAAACCAATCCGCTGCGAAGCGTTTTAAGCTCTTCCATTCCGGCGACGCCGCCATTGGACTGAACCCATTTAAGTACTTTCCCGAGTATGTAAATACACCAGCACGGCGGAGTATTATACATACTGTCTTTATCTATCATCGTCGCGTAGTCAAAGACAACAGGGGTATCGGGAAGCGCGTGTCCAGCGAGATCCTTGCGTATAATCACGACGGTCACTCCGGCGGGAGCCATATTTTTCTGAGCGCCGGCGAATATCACACCGTACTTGCCGACGTCTACCGGATGGCTCATAATATTGCTGGACATATCGCTTACAAGCGGAACATTTCCGGTCTCCGGCGTATATTGCCACTCCGTGCCGTAGATGGTGTTGTTTGCGCAGTAATAGAAATACGACGCGTCAGGGGTGAACTTCAAATCCGACTGAGCCGGAATAAACGTATGATTCGCGTCCGCACTGCTTGCCGCCACATTAATATTGCCGCTGAATTTTTTAGCCTCTTTATACGCAAGGTTCGCGAAGTTGCCGGTAATAGCATAATCCGCCTTACCTGAAACTCCGATAAGGTTCATCGGCACGGCGGCAAACTGCCCTGAAGCTCCGCCCTGCAGGAACAGAACCTCGTGCGTATCCGGAACATTAAGCAACGCCTTAAAATCCGCCTTAGTTTCTTCAAATATTTCAACAAATACTTTACTCCGGTGCGACATCTCCATAACGGACTGTCCGGAACCCTTATAATCTAAAATCTCCTTGCCCGCCTGCTCCAAAACTTCTTCCGGCAGCATTGACGGTCCAGCGGAAAAGTTATATACTCTGCTCATTATGTGCCTCCATTATAACAATGTTAAATTATATTATATAACCCAGCGCTTTCAATGTCAAGCATTTTCGATAGACGGAAAGCAATTTTGGGAAAATCCAACGATGATAGACATCGGCGGTTTTTCCGCCCTCTGCCGTGTCCGGCGGCGTGCCACTACGACAGACACGGCAATGTGTATTCCCCCGATACGCGGCACGGGGAGCGGTGTGAAAAAACATAACTCATTTTAGTTAGTTCTACTGAAGTTCAAAAGAGCGTATATTGGACGTGAGCGGAGAAAGACGGCGGAAGCTTTCTTTAATCCGGCAAAAAACAAATAATAGGAGCGAATCTATGGAAAAGAAGAAGAAGAAATCAAAGATGCAGTACAGCAAGCAGATGTGTACGCGGTCGTGGGTGCTGATGGCAGTCGCGGTGTGCGGCTGTATAGGCGGAGAGTTTGCCCTGCAATGGACTGACAAGGGTACTATGCATCAGGTAGCATCGATTGCTCTGTCCCTAATTAGCTTCGTGACAGTTTTTATTAACGGAGGGTACATAACTCAGAACATTTTCCGCGACACAAGCCTGAACAAACACGGGCTAACCATTTCCGACACGGGCGAAACAAAATACATACTTAAATTAGAGAAGACAGAGGGAGTATAAAAGTTTCGGCAGGGCAAGAAATCATTCTGGGGCGATAGGCAAAAATACTGACTAACGCGGTTTTGTACATTTATGCGACTGGTTTAAGCTATGGCATCACGGAGCCACTTCCTGTAATAAAATCCCTCAATGACGCGGAAAAACGCCGTAACGTTTTCGAGGTCTACATCCGGAGGAAGATCGCAGCCGGAGGACGGAATAAAATTCTTATACCCGCCGCATTTTTGCAAGAGTTTCATTGTTTCGATTTCGACAGACTTGACTGAGCTTCCGTTAAAAACTTTAGCCGGGCTGATGTTACCAAGCACAAGCCGGTCTGACGGCACTTTGTCTAACATCTCCACCATATCGGCAGAATCACCGAAGTGGAATCCGGCAGCGCCGCAATCAATTATAGAGTTTAACAGGAACGGTACACTGTTTCCGCAGTTGTGATATATGACCAAAAAGTGATTGTCCTGTACGCTGTCAATAATTTCTCTTACAAATTCGGTCGAGAACCTTGTAACCAGTTCGGGCGAAAGCAATCCGGCGAGGGGCTCGGCAATGATAATTCCGTTAGCTCCCGCCGTTTTGAATGCGGCGGCGTATTCACGCAGGAAATCCGTAACCTTACGGAGAAGTTTCAGCACCATATCAGGGTCCTCATAGCATAACGGCATTATCTCGTTGACGTTCAGCAGTCTTCCGGCAAGAGAAAACGGTCCGATACACTGCGCAAAAACCGGGCGGTCGTGAATCAATATCCTTGACTTGCGTATAGAGTCAAGGTTTGTTTGCGTACGTCCCTCGCCGACCTTAGGGATTTTAAGCGCGTCAACAGATTCTTCGCTTGACAGCAGCCTACCGGTAACAGTCGGGATTTTATCGGAGCTGTATACAATGTTTGCGCCAAAGGCTTCCGCCTCTACGGAAAGATCCATATATCCAAGAGCCGCCGCCATATCATAATGGTCAATAATTGACCGCATACCGATCGCCTGATGGTTTGCGTCCGCGACAAGTTCACGAACCGTTATATACAGATACTGCACACACGGGAACGAAAGTACCGGCAACGCCTTCTTGCGCTCAGTATAAATCATCTGCTCCGCCCAGCTGCGCATATTCATCGTTCAATCCTCCTGATAAAATTAAGTATTTTCCAAAACTCTGACGAGGGCGGCAATGGCTATAGTGTTACAAAAAATGTAATTTATATATTATTACCGAATCGCGGGATATAATGTATCCATCAAAACATTGAAGATTATTGTCATAACCGTTTCGCTTATCAAAGGCGTGTACGCCCGTTCGCGTTACCTAACTATTGCCGTTATTCTTTTCTCTATTATCATAGCACAAAAAATACGGTTTGTCAAGAGTATATTTGCGTGCAATCGTAAACATTTTGTGAACAGCTATTTAATTTTGGTTTTGTATTGACACAGTAATAAGTCCGTTTTCAGTCAGCCGATACACCTTAGCGCAGACTTCACTGAGATACTTGCGGTCGTGGGTCACGCAGATGACCGCGCCCGGGAACTCGCGCAAAGCCTTACGTATCACGGGGTTAGACAGCGGACTGAAATTGCGCGTAGGCTCGTCAAGCAGCAATACGTCACAGCCGTCCAGTACCATTTTCAAGAACAGCAGTTTCGCTTTTTGTCCGCCGGAAAGCTCCGCAATAGCACCAAGCATCTCGTCAGAGGTGTATTTAACGCTGCCGAGAAAATTCCGCGCCCGCGTAACGTCATCTTTCGCGCCGCTTGGAGCAAGAAACTCCACCGGCGTTTGCGTGAAGTCTAATAAGTCAGCATAGTTCTGCGGCATATACGCCGCCTTAATGTCGCGGCGCGGAAACAGTATCTCCGCTATTTTCTTCAGCAGAGCAGACTTGCCTGCGCCGTTCCTGCCTGTTATACCGATGTGTTCAGGTCCGCCGACCCTTAACCTAATGTTCCTCGCAAGCACGCGCTCCGCAACGGTAAGCTCCGAAAGTTCCAAATCCAATACGACCTTTCCGCCCGGAATTATATTAGCCGGGTCAAACCCGGCAAATATCGCTTCTTCGACGTCCGGTATTTGCGTCATATTATCCGCTTCACGCTCCAAGCGTCTGTCCTGTGACTTAACGGAGTGCATTTTTTTCTTCAGCAGACGCGCGCCGTGAGGGTCTTGCCGTGTAATTCCCTCCTGCCGGCGGTCTACTTTTTGGTATATCTGCCGCCAACGCTCCATCTGGCTGTCATAGTCCGCTTTTTCCTTTCGCGCGATTTGCTCCTGATGCTCCAATCCGCGCGCGCGCCGCGCAATGTATTCAGTATACGGAAGCCTCGCGACCGTGTGGCGCGGAACGGTTTTGCGGCACACCTGCTCCAAGTGGATTATTACGTTCGCGGCGGTTTCGATAAGCCGCTCGTCGTGCGCCACGAACATCACTGCCTGGCGGCAATCGCGTATAAATGTTTCAAGCCATTCAAGCGCCTGCAAGTCAAGGTCGTTGGACGGTTCGTCAAGCAACAGAATATCAGGCTCCGCGATAAGGGTTTTGGCAAGATGAAGCTTCACTTTCTCTCCGCCGGAGAGCGTACTGCACTTCTGACTGCTGTAGAAGAACTCCATCGGTATGCCCATCAGAGAGCCAAGTTCCGCGATTTCGGTTTCGTTGCCGTATCCCGCCTCGCCGAAGATGTATTCGTAAACGGAAGTTTCCCCGAAGTCAACCTCCTGCGGCAGATAGCCTATAGTCTCCGCACCGCGAAAAACAGTGCCGCTGAAACTTGCGTAGCCTTCTATAAGCGCCGGGTCATACAAAAGTTTGATAAGCGTGGATTTACCGTTGCCCTCCTCGCCTATTATCACAGCTTTATCGCCCGGGTTAAGCGTGAATGTAAATCCGCTTATTATTGTCTTTAAGTTTTTGCTGAGCGTAACCGTTAAATCAGTGATCTGCATATAAACACCTTCTTTCTAAAGCCGAGTAAGCACAAAGACGCCGCGCACAAGCAGCCGTAGTAATAGCTGCAAATGCGCGGCGTCCTCCGCGTCTATGATAAGACCGCAATATACGCGGTCGGAATAGCTATTCTAAATGCTGCACGATATTTTTAGTAAACAAAAGCGTTTTTCACCGGTCTGCGCTCCTTTTAATTTTATAATCGCATTATAGCACACAGAAAGCAATTTGTCAAGAAAAATATAGATTGCCGCCTATTCTTCCCAAGCATCCGCCGCACGGTCATAATCAAAACCCCAGTCGGAAATTACCGGAGCCTCCTGCGCCTCGAAGTATACCAGCGCGTCGGGAGCAAGTTTCAGCTCAACCGAACCGTCCTCCGTCCGGAAAGATTTAATCAGCGGTCTTGCCGCTTCGCGCAGAAGCGCCGTCTGAGCAGGAACGGGATTTGCGGGTTCACCTATGTCGTGCCACAGCTTTAGAGGATTGCATGTCTGGGGGTCAACGGTTTTCGTAACGACCGACGCATTATTCAGCGGAAGCTTCAGATTTAGATTAAGTTCCTCACGCTTCAGGTTCCAGAACACACCTTTGAACTTGCCGGTTTGCTCCGTAATAACGCCTTCGCCGCTTCGGAAAACGCATTTATCCTCCCCAAGCGCCTTAAAGAACTCAAACGCGTAGAACGTAGGCTTCGTGATGCCACCGTTCGCAACCAGTCCGAAGCCGCCGTGGAACGGCGTAAACGGAACGCCCTGCTCCTCAAAAATATCTCCGAACGTCCAGTAGCTGTAGCTTGCGTTATCGTCGCCAAGTTTAGACAGTAAAAACGCGGTGTACGCGGCGTTGAGGTTAGTGTCGTGAATAGGCGTACGCGGACTATAGCTGGTGTTGAACTCCGTAACGTGCATTTCCATCCCCTGAAACTCCGGATAGCTGTCGATAAGGGCGCGGCTTCGCTCCGTTTCTCCGCAGGCGTCCTCAAGCGCGCGTAGTTTCGGGTAGCCGTAGCGTCCGTCCGGCTCCGGATTACTGATGCAGTACAAATGCCGCGTAACAAAGTCAAGGGGAAGCTTTTCCGCTTTTACAAAGTCAAGGAAATCTCTAAGCCAGGTTTCATCGTCTACGCCGCATATGGCTGGTCCGCCTACTCTAAATCCGGGATTAACTTCCTTGACCGCTAAAATCGTTTCTTTGAACAGCTTCAGGTATTCCGGACGGTCTGCGTCTTTCCAAAAGCCGCCGAGATTAGGTTCGTTCCAAACTTCAATAGGCCACGTAAGAGCTTCCGCCGCGCCATAGCGGTCGATAAGGTGGCGCAGGGTCGCCTTGACAAGGTTAGTCCAGTCGCGGTAATCACGCGGCGGAGTAACGTTGCCCTGCCAGTAGAAAACGATCTGCTCTCCGGACGCTATCGCTTTAGGCATAAAACCAAGTTCAATAAACGGGCGGATATTAAGCTCCAAATAGCTGTCGAACACGAGGTCAAGATATGTAAAATTATATTCAATGACCGGCTCCGCGTCCGGGTGCATAAAGTCACGGCGTACTTGCAGGATCGACATATCCTCGTTAAACAGTCCGTGACCGCGTATGTACTTGAAGCCTATACGTTGCTGAACTAACTTCAGCTGTTCGTAATACTCCTTTTGCAGCGCAAGCC
>JAITQY010000125.1 GCA_031288675.1 Oscillospiraceae bacterium
TATGTCCAAAATGCGGCAAGGTTTTTATACCAAAGGAACTGGCGCTTGGAAAAATGAGCGAGGTTGAACATCAGTTAGAAGACAAATAGAACGCGCTCAGGTATAAGCGAAGCTCGCGCAGTGTATTTTACGATAGCGTTTTCAGCGTTTTGACTTTACTAATGCCTCAGCCGCCGTAAATGCAGTGATAACGGTGTCTTTGTCCGCTATTACATATACGATGTATTTATCCGCAATCAGTTTAACGTCTGCCGCATCCAGCTTATGACGCTCATCCTGAAGATATTCGTCCATCCATTCGGCGCGGCGGTTTTCAAAATACTCCTGAACCGCTTTATAAATCCGCTGAGCGCTGTCTTTATCCGTTGCTGAAAATACGCCGTACTCGTCCTGATTTGTACCGCGTGGAACACGCATAAGGTAATCCTCGTAATCCGATTCGGAAACGGCGATTTTTTGAAGCATACGCTCGCTGTTTAGGTTTATCGTACCATCAACCGCAAACAGCTGATTCAGTATCATCGCGAATTCGTCAGTCGTAACGTCGGGAGCTGGCTCGTTCGTGTTCCGGCAAGCGGCAAGAGTAAATACTGCCGACAATACCAACAGCATTGTTAACAGTCTTTTCATCAGTTTAATGCCAGCCTTTCCTTAATGTTATTGATTTCGATTGTGAAGCCGTCTGAATTTAAGTGCAGATAATCTCCGTTTTGTAAATTATCCGGAAGAAAACCATCGGCTCCAACTAATTTAGAATAAGTATCAATATATGTCAAGCCGAAATCAGCCGCAATAGACTTTATCCACTCGTTTGCGGCAGTAATTTTATCGTTATTGATTGATTTAATATACTCATATTTAGCGCCTACCGGGAAAATCGACTGTAATATAATTACAGTGTCAGGCGACGCGGTTTGAATCGTTTTAATAAGATCGGAATACTCAAATTTGAAGTCATCCTCGCCTATAAATGAAACCCCGTTTACTCCGAGCGTAATTACCATTGCCTTAGGTTTGGCAAGTTCAGCCGCCTCACGGATTGTAATCTCCGATTTGTCCGGCGGGTAAACGATAGTCGCGTAACTTTGATGGTCAAGCGTTAACGTTCCGCTGGCTGGCGTCCAAACATTCAGCGTCCCTTTTCCGCCGGCAAGCATTGAGTATGCTTTCAGCCCGTAAGTAGTGCTGTCGCCAAGGAATATTATATCATCAAATACGAATTCTCCTGTTGCTGCGGGAGCTGCCGTAACCTCCGGCATATCTGTTAACGGAGGTTTAGTATTAGCAGGCTCATCAGTCCTAACTGGAGTTTCAGGAGTTACCGTAACCTCCGGCATATCCGTTGACGGCGGTTCAGTATCAGTAGGCTCATCAGTCTTAACTGGAGTTTCAGGCGCGAAGGTCATTGCCGGACTTGGCGATACAGCCGGCTCTGGTAACATACTGCACGATGCTAATAAAAGCATAAGTGCGATAGGCAAAATGCGTTTCATTCTTATTTCCTTTGTTGTTATAATTAGTAGTGATTAATCTAAGCCCGCTATAGATTAATGATTAAAATTACCTTGTCATAGCGGATGTCTGACCGCAATCTCTTTTTATTTCCTAATGTTTAATTTTAATCTACGTCTTCCTTGACAGTATCAGGCTGTTCAAGAAGTTTCTCCGGGTGATGCATAAAGTGGTTCATATACCGGAATGACAGCGCGTAATAATAACCGTCGCAAATGCGCTCGTCTGTGGAAACTCCATAGTCCACATATCGCTTCTCAGTCGGCGTTCCGTTGCTGTCAAGTACCCATGAACGATACTTCCTGCCGAACGCTATGAAAACAGGAAGGTTGCCGAAATCATACAGGTGATGATAAATTTTGTTGATCCCGATTGAGCCGAGATCGCTTATTACAAGCGATGCGTGAAACGGACTTGCCGACGTGATAGCATACGGCAGTTTTCCAAAATAATCTAAGAAGCACAGAACGCGCATCACAAATTTAAGTACAAGCCGCGGAAGCTTCATAAGTGCTATGGTAACGTCCTCGGTGTTATTAGTACCGCTGTCCTCTTTGATTTTTTCAATTTCTACATTAATTTTGTTATACACGTCAAGGATGGTGTCAGTAGGCTCAAAAATTACTCTGATTGAGGTCTCTCCGCTCTCGGTAGAAAGTTTCTTTTTGACGATCATACATATTTCTATCTTATTTCTCGCAAAGATTCTCTGCCCGGCGATGAATCGGTTAAGCGCCGGCATAATTGAGACACAGCGCACATACGCGGCAAGAAACAGATGCAGAATTCCTATATTCTTATACCCCTGCTGCCGCAGGTCGCGCAGAAAAACTTCTGCCTGTGTAATATCTAATTTGTCAGTATAGAAGTTTGTCGCGTCATTACGCGTCTTCATTACAAAAGGGATGAAGCGGTAAAAGGAGCCAATCGTCCTTACCAGCCGACCGTCTTTACGGTCTCCGAACCGGCGTTTCCTCGGGGCGGTAGTATTATTTGCCATTTGTCACTCTCCCTGTTTTTTAATTTTGTTAATCACGGGGTTTACGCATTCGTCACAGTATACCATTATCTTGCTTGCTTGTCAAGTCTAAGAAATCCGCTTGCATAATCGTTGAATAAGTTGTACAATAACAATATGCAAAGGTTTAACATTAAATCACACTTTAACAACAAACTTCCTATGTTGCTTGCTCCAATGGCAGGTGTCACTGATATTGCGTTTAGAGAGGTATGCAAAAGTTTCGGCGCAGTGATTACATATTCCGAGATGGTCAGCAGTAAGGCTTTGGTTTATCAGGACGCAAAAAGCGTTACGCTTCTTCCGCGCGGAACCGGCGAAACACCATACGCGGTACAGATATTCGGCAGCGACCACGCTGTAATGGCGGCGGCAGCCGAAAAGGTACTTGACATTGCCGCGCCGGAGATAATCGACGTCAATATGGGATGTCCGACGCCAAAGATAGTACGCAGCGGTGACGGAAGCGCGCTGATGCGCGATCCGGAGCTTGCCGGACGGATTCTCGCCGCTATAGTAAGCGCAGTCGGTAACCGTGCGGCAGTGACCGTAAAATTCCGTAAGGGTTGGGATTTCGGCAGCGTCAACGCGGTGGAGTTCGCGCGGATTATGGAAGCAAGCGGTGCGGACGCGGTCACAGTACACGGACGCACGCGGAGCCAATTATACGCCGGTTCCGCCGACTGGGATATTATTCGTGAGGTCAAAGCTGCCGTTTCAATTCCCGTGATTGCAAACGGAGACGTCGCAAACCGCTCCGTCGCTGAGCGATGTATTGCGCACACCAATGCGGATGCGGTTATGGTCGGACGTGCGGCTATGGGCAATCCGTGGATATTCAGCCAAGATACTCCACGTCCGGACAGCGCGGCGGAGTTACTTAAAACGGCTCTCCGGCAGCTTGAACGAGCAGCGGAGATAAAGGGAGAACGCACAGCGTGTATGGAAGCCCGAAAACATTTCTCTTGGTATCTGAAAGGCGTTCGCGATGCCGGCAAATACAAACAGCTTGCCGCAAAGGCAACCGCTCTTGCCGAGTTCCGTGCTCTCGCCGCGATGTAAAAATATCTCTTGTTAATTTTTTGCTATTGCGGTAGAGCCTGTAATTTCTGCGTTGTTCACAAATTATTTACGATTTCACACAAATTTTCTCTTGACAAGCCAGAAACTTTGTGCTATAATACAGGCATAGTGATTAATGACTAATATTTAATGATGAATGCTCCCCAGCAGGGCGCATCTCTCGTCCACTGCCGACTGTCTACTAATAACTACCGACTATATGGCTAACGACTATCTCCCGTCCACTCACGACTGTTGACTGTCTCGCTTTTTCGTAGGGGCGCGGGGTCCCCGTCAAGCAGGCTTGACGGGGTAAAGGGCATTGCTCGCCCGCCGTTTCCCTCGTCCTAATTTTCCATTTTCAATTTGCAATTCCCCGTGTCCCTCGTCCCCTGCCTACTGTCGACTGGCGACTTTTGACTGTCGACTAACTTCAACGCTCACAGCTATACTACCCCAACCCAAACGAAAAGATGTTCTTGCTATAGTTGAGCATTATCCGTCCGGATTAGTTTAGCCGATAGTAACGGCGTTAGACTGCGCCTACGGGAACATTATACCATAACAAATTTATCGAGAATTCAACAACAAAATGAAAGAGGCATTCAATGAATCAATATATAGACATATCCCGAATTGAGTTTGTCATCACAAACGCATGTACCGGTAAATGCAAACATTGCTCGAATGGCGAGCAAACAGAACGCGGCAGCAGTATTAACGCTGACGTTGCGGCAGATGTTGTTCGGCGAATTGCCGAGCGGTTTAACGTTCAGTCTGTCATGACATTTGGCGGAGAGCCGCTGCTATATCCGGACACAGTTTGCCAGATACACTCTTCGGCTCGTGGCTGCGGTATACCCACTCGCCAAATTATCACAAACGGTAGTTTCTCGCGTGACCGTTCCAGAATTGACCATGTGGCAAAAGCGTTGTGCAATGCGGGAATAACTGACGTTTTGCTATCCGTTGATGCGTTCCATCAAGAATTCCTGCCGCTGGACTATGTAATGTATTTTGCAGAATCTTTACTGAAATATAACGTGCCGTCGCTGCGCGTACACCCGGCATGGCTCGCTGGAGAAGATTACTCCAACAAAGAAAATGAAGAAACCAAACGATTATTGGCGGTTTTTTCAGAAATGGGCATTAGCGCCAGCGACGGAAATGCGGCAGTGAACTTCCCAGAGTATTTCCCATCTACTGAGACTATTGATTTCACCATTCCATGCGGTGAAATGGAATACACAGCGCCGCTTGACGATGTTGGTTCCCTCTCTATCAGACCGAATGGTGATGTAGAATTATGCTCGATTTCTATCGGTAACATATATGCAACTGACATTTTACAGATTATTGATGACTATGATCCATATGTGATTCCTGCGGCTAATGCAGTTTTGACTGGTGGTGTGAGTGAACTGGTTAGCTTCGCGGAGTCACAAGGCGTAATCATAGATACTAACGGGTGCTACTCAGTATGTGCAGTCTGCCGAAAAGCAATGACCGCACTTGCCCTCTTGCCGTCCCCGTAAGGGCGAACCCCGCCCGTCCGCCATTTCCCCCGTCCCTCGCAGGGCGTTTACTCTCGTCACCTGTCTACTGCCTACTCGCTACTGTTGACTATCTCGGCATTGCTGTGCCTCTAAATAATTCTTCTTGACAACGTCCTTGTAAAGTGTTAATATCAGACTATGAAACATCTTATTACACTTGAAGATATGAGCTTGGAGTGGTGGGAGCGCCTTTACGCGCGCTGCCGCGATATTATTGCCAATCCAACAGATTATGCTCACGAGATGGACGGACGCATTATGGCGTCCTTATTTTATGAGCCGAGTACAAGAACTTCGTTCTCTTTTCAGGCGGCTATGATGCGGCTCGGCGGCAAAGTGATGGGCTTCTCTGACCCCAACACAAGCTCCGTAGCAAAGGGAGAAAGCCTTGCGGATACTATCCGCGTCTTTAGCACTTTCTCTGACGTCGCGGTGATTCGCTCCGCAATACCCGGAACGGCAGCGGAAGCCTCGCGCTGGTCGCACTGTCCGGTCATCAATGCCGGTGACGGAGGGCATACCCATCCGACGCAAACGCTTGCCGATCTTGCCACAATCTCAATGTACCGCAGCAAAATCAATGATCTTCATATCGGATTGTGCGGAGACCTCCGCAACGGACGTACGGTACACAGCCTGATACATGCGCTTGCCAAGTTCCCTGACATAAAGTTCACGATGATAAGCCCTGCCGGACTTTCGTTACCGGATGAATCCGCGCAATACCTCAAATCGCGCGGAATAGCATACGCTTCCGCCGAATTTTTGGAGGATGCGCTTCCAACGCTTGATATTCTTTATATGACTCGCGTGCAAAAAGAACGGTTTACAAATCCGGCGGAATTTGAGCGCTACAAGGGAATTTATGTGCTAAATAAGGACAAACTTTCACTGGTGCGGAAAGACGCATTGATTATGCACCCTCTTCCCAGAGTTGACGAAATAGCTCCGGAAGTCGATGATGACCCCAGAGCGGTATATTTCGATCAGGTTTTCTACGGTATGTATATCAGAATGTCTCTGCTTATCGAATTGCTAACCCCCGAGTTTTAAGATACCCTTTGACTTCGCTGATTGACAGTTCCTCAAAGTGGAATAAGCTTGCAGCAAGCGCCGCGTCGCAGTCTGTCTCCGCGAATACTTCGTAAAAATGCTCTAAATTACCGCAGCCCCCGCTCGCGATTACGGGTATCTTTACCGCTTGACGCACAGCTTTCAGCTGAGGCAAATCATAGCCTGATTTAGTACCGTCCGCATCCATAGAGGTCAGCAGGATTTCTCCCGCGCCGAGTTCTTCAGCTTTCGTTACCCATTCTATAAGGTCGATTCCGGTAGGAATCCGTCCGCCAGCAAGATAAACTTCCCACCTGTTCTCACCTATTGATTTCGCGTCGATAGCGGTTACTACGCACTGTCTTCCGAATTTCTCTGCCGCGCGGGAAATTAGCTCAGGCTCCTTTACTGCCGCCGAGTTCACCGCTATCTTGTCCGCTCCTGCGCGAAGAAGCCGCTGAAAATCGTCAGTACTGCGTATTCCGCCGCCAACGCAAAGCGGCACAAATACGCGTTCTGCGGTGCGTTCTACGATGTCAGCGACGGTATCCCGCGCATCGCTTGTGGCGGTAATGTCAAGAAATACTATCTCGTCCGCGCCGGCATCGGAATAAAACGTTGCAAGCTCCACAGGATCGCCGGAATCCCGCAGGTTAAGGAAATTTACGCCTTTGACTACGCGCCCGTTATGCACGTCCAAACATGGTATAATTCGTTTAGTCAGCATTTATTGATAACCTTTCTTTACCCGCAGCCTCTATTGCATCTTTTAGGTTCAGCGTACCGGCGTAATACGCCTTGCCAACAATTGCGGCGTCTATTCCAATGTCACGCAGTGCGATGATATCGCGTATATTTGCGATACCGCCGCTGGCGGTTAGCATAATATCAGGCAACGCGGAGCGCAGTTCAGCAAGAGAAGTAAGCGGAGGACCCTGAAGTGTTCCGTCTGTTGAAATATCTGTAAAGATAATATTCTTTACACCTAACTCCGCCATTTCTACGGCAAACTGTATGGCGTCTATTCCGCTGTTACGCTCCCAACCGTGAGTGCGTACTTTGCCGTCAAGCGCGTCAATTCCGACCGCAATACGCTCTCCAAACCGGATCACCGCCGCCTTAACAAATTCGCGGTCGTTTATGGCGGCGCTGCCTATAACAAAGCGCGATACACCTAACGCGTCAGCGTCGTCCAAGTCCTGCATAGTGCGTAATCCGCCGCCAAGTTCCACGCTCAGACCGCAGCTGCAAAGTTCACGCACGAGTTCGGTATTGGAGCGGATTCCGTTTCGTGCGCCGTCCAAATCGACAAGGTGCAGATACTTTGCACCGCTGGCGGCGAAGTCCGACGCGACCTCAAGCGCATTATCCGCAACCTTGTGCGTCGTTGCGAAATCGCCTTTGACAAGACGCACTACGCTTCCGCTTTTTATATCAATTGCCGGAAAAATTAACATAGTTCTCTATTATCCTTAACCCTATAGTACTTGATTTTTCCGGATGAAACTGACATCCGAACACATTTCCGCTCTGAACGACCGCCGCAACGCGGTCTCCGTAATCCGCATAAGCAATAAGGTTTTCAGCACTTGCGCACTCACACAGATAGCTATGCACGAAGTAGACGTAAGCGCCCTCTTTGGGAACTCCGTCTAACAGCGGAGAATCGTGTAAAACCCTAAGCTCGTTCCATCCAATGTGCGGCAGCCTGAAAGGGGTCTCAATCAGCCGAACCTGTCCGGGAATAAGCCCTAATCCGCGCTCCTTGCGCACCTCCGTCCCATATTCAAACAGGAGCTGAGCGCCAAGACAAATCCCTAACAGAGGCTTACCGTGTGCAGCTGCATCGGTAATGAAGCTGTCCAAACCACGTTTGCGAAGCTCCTCCATAGCGGCAGGGAACGCCCCTACGCCCGGCAAAATCAGCTTGTCACAGCCGTTAAGCTCATCCGGATTGCCGCTGACAACGCTTTCTGCCCCAAGGTATTTCAGCGTATTGATAACGCTGCGCAGATTGCCAGCACCGTAGTCGATTATCCCGATCATAACACGCCCTTCGTAGACGTGACCTCACTGCCGGTGATTTGAACGGCGTCACCAAGCGCCGTGCCGAGCGCTTTGAACAGCGCTTCTGTCATATGATGCGCGTTTTTGCCGGTAACGCGCGCGTGCAAAGTGATACCGGCGTGATGACAAAGCGCCCGCAGAAATTCCTCTGTCAGACAGCTGTCGTATTCACCGACGCTCTCCTGCGGAAATTCCGCGTCAAGCTGAGTATACACGCGACCGCATATGTCTAACGCAACAAACGCTAAAGCCTCGTCCATAGGAATATAGGCGTGGGCAAAGCGGCGGATACCGCGTTTGTCGCCGAGCGCGCTTGACAGCGCTTCGCCAAATACGATTCCGACGTCCTCGACCGTGTGGTGCGCATCTACATTCAAATCGCCGGTAACGGAAAGCTCAAGCGGCAATTTTGCATAGAAAGACATTGCGGTAAGCATATGATCAAAGAAACCGATTCCTGTGGAGATTGAACTCTCTGCCACTGGCAAAGTAAGTTTGATTTCTGTTTCTTTGGTTTTACGGGTTACGGAAGAAGTTTTCATATAATTTCCTCTTATTTTTTACAGCCGGAATTCGGCGCTTTTTGCGTGGGCTTCAAAGCCCTCAGCACGGGCAAATTTTGCGACATTTTTTCCTACGCTTCGTATGCCAGTCTCAGATGCACGGATAAGGCTTGTGCGTTTCATAAAGCTTTCCGCGGACAACGCGGAGAAAAAACGTGCGGTGCCGTTGGTCGGCAGAACGTGAGACGGTCCGGCAAAGTAGTCCCCAAGCGGCTCCGGTGAGTAACTGCCGACGAATATTGCTCCGGCATTTTTGATCAAGTTAATAAGAGCATCCGGTTCAGCGGTGAGCAGTTCCAAGTGTTCCGGCGCGACATTGTTAGAAAGCTCTGCGGCAGAAGAGAGGTCATCACATATTACAACCGCGCCGTAATCACACAGACTTGCGCCTGCGATTTCAGCGCGCGGGAGTTTGGTAAGCTGACGCGTAATCTCCGCAATGACGGCGTCCGCAAACTCCGCGCTGTCGGTTGCGAGTATGGCGGCTGCAAGTTTATCGTGTTCTGCCTGACTGAGCAAATCTGCGGCGGCGAACGCAGGGTCAGCGTTTTTGTCAGCGATGACAAAGACTTCTGACGGACCCGCTATCATATCAATATCAACCTCTCCGAAAACGAGACGTTTGGCAGCCGCTACAAAGGCGTTACCCGGACCGACTATTTTGTCAGTACGAGGAATCATACCAGCGCCGTATGCCATCGCCCCGATAGCTTGAATTCCGCCCAGAGCGAATACGCGGTCTACGCCGGCAATCTTAGCCGCCGCTACGCAAGCGGTATTTAGATTTGCGGTCGGCGGCGTACACATTATGATTTCACGCACGCCTGCGACCTTAGCGGGAACCGCAGTCATCAGTACGCTGGAGGGGTACGCAGCCGTGCCGCCGGGAACGTAAATACCAACGCGGTCAAGCGGGCGGACGATTTGTCCAAGCTCTCCAAGTTCAGTGCTCCAAACACGGGACTGCGGCAGGATTCGTGACTGGTAATCGCGTATGTTCGCCGCCGCTTGCTCCATTACAGAATATAACTCCGGATCGCAGGATGCGGCGATTTCGTCTATTTGCGCACGGGTAAGCTCATAAGGTTCAGCGTTATCAAACGGGGCAGGCTTAAGCGAGTACTCCCGAACAGCCTCATAACCGCGACGCCTTACATCAGAGAGTATTCCCGTGACATATTCGGCAACGTCCGCAGTATCGGCGGAGCGTTTAGCGGCAAGTTTCGCCGCGAACGCGGCTTCCCCTCCGGATTTGATTTTGTATTTCTGGATTATCATATTAATTTAAGCAATTTCCTTTCGCTGTTAGGGAATATCAGAATTGTAAGCAATAGCGATATGAGAGCAATAACCGGCATTGCCCATAGAGTTGCGGTATGAACGCCGACTAAGAATGCGGGGATGATAGGAACCATTGCGAGTATCATTCCGGCAAATACGGTAATAAATGCGCTTGCGCTTTGTTTGATTGCCTGCTGTTCGGTAGTCCAGTCGAGTTTTGGCAGCCAAAGGTTGATACGCAAACCAAGCGCGGATATAAACCATGAAAACAAAAGCGGAACCGCAAAAATCTCAACCGCCGTAAGCGTGTCCGGCTTAAACCGCACTGCGAGTAAAACTCCGCAGACGATAACGCAAACCCCGTTGACGAAAATATTAACAAGGAATTTGGCAAGGAGAATGCGGCTTGCCTTAACAGGCAGCGAAACAAGTGAACTCAGGCGTTTGCCTTCTATTGAGATTGACGCGCAGGTAGTGCAATTCATCGCCGCGAACCAACCTAACCCGAGCGGAATATAAGGAAGCATATAGGCAGTCATAACTTCGTTTGCCGGCAGCGCGTCTGCCGGCGCACCGAATACTCCGAGTATCTTTGAGAGAGGTACGAATGCGACCACCGCCGAGACGATTATCAGCATCAAAGCTCCGAACGTGGAGTTAAGCATATATACCGGTGAACCGAACAGCATACCGAGTTCCTTTTTGAACATCGCACCGAATACTCCGGAACTTTTCCAAGCGTCTTTTTTCTGCTTGAATTTGCCGCGCGTCGCTACGGCGGTTACTGCACTGTTCATACGTCGGAATGAACGTCCGAAAATCAACATAAATATTAGGCAAACCGCAACGCTAAGGAGAGCGAACAGGAAAGTATCCAACCAGCTTCCAGCCGCCGCATTAGCGAAGAGAATGCCGGGACCCAGACGAGCGGCAAGCGATTTCAGGCTCTCCGCCATTGTGCCGCCGGTACCCGGCTGAGAGAAACGCGACGATAGCATACCGAAACTCATTGACGCAATCAAGACCGCAAGCAGTCCGATATACTGAAACGCTTTGCCTCCTTTGAATTTACCGCCAAGCCAAGCGACGAACCCGCCGAGTATAGAGCCGACCACTGACGGAATTACCGGCGCGGTAACGATAAGGATAATTGCAATGGGGAGAATCTGCAAGCCCGGACGCTCAAAATAAGCGTAGGCGGAAAAGGCGGGAATCAACAGTAGGAACGCATACAGTTCTTCCGCGATTAGAAAGATGGAAATACGGCTTGCTACAACAGCGCTCTCAGAGACCGGCCACGACATTTGGGTATCATAGTCTTTGAAGCCGAATAGAACCGCTTTTGCGCTGGGAACTCCGGCGAGGAGACAGAAGAAACAGTTGTAAACATACATAAGAACCGGCACGGAAATTCCGGCTCCGCTTGCCGCAAGGGCGAAGCACTGTGTACCGAATGATCCGACCATAAGCAAGCCGATAATGAGATAGAGGACTACTTTCTTGCTGTCACCGGCTTTGATTAGGTTGCGGTAATACAATAGAGTAAGTTTAATCACCATTTGCAGTATCCTCCGTAAGCTCAAGGAATACGTTTTCAAGTGAGGTATCACCCTTGACCGTTTGCATATCGCCCTCTATAATGAGCTTTCCGTTTTTGATAATTGCGACACGGTTGCAGATTTTTTCCGCAACGTCAAGTACGTGAGTGGAGAAGAAGATAGCTCCGCCGCGCTCGCGGATTTCGCCGATGAAGCCGCGCAGAGTAACGTAGGCTTTGGGGTCAAGTCCAACGAAAGGCTCATCAAGCATAAGCAGTTTTGGCTCGTGTATCAGGGCGGCAATGAGTGCAAGTTTCTGCTTCATTCCATGCGAATAGGAACCTATGGGGTCGCCGAGCTTGTCGAGGATTTCAAAACCTCCGGCAAAATACTCTACGCGTGATTTGACCGCGTCTGAATGGACTTGATATACGTCGGCAATGAACTTTAGGTATTTGTAGGCGGTAAGGTTATCGTAAAGCTCCGGATTGTCCTGAACATATGCCATTCTGCGTTTGCAGCCGATAGGATCGTTAGCAAAGGATACGCCGTCCACGAGAATCTCTCCCTCATCAAACGCGAGCGAACCAGCTACGCAGCGTAGAGTAGTGGTCTTGCCTGCTCCGTTATGTCCGATGAAGCCATAGATGTCACCTGGTTTGACGTGCAGATTCAAACCGTCTACGGCTTTGTGTATTTGCCCTTTAGCGGCTTTGTAGGCTTTGGACAGATTTTTGATTTCAAGCATTGTGACCTCCATAAGTGATTGGTTTATAATATATTAGTGTCAGCCGAAAAGAAGGCGGAAAATCGCGAGCCATACGCGCGATAACAACGGGAATCTAATTTGCGATCTTGACAGTTCTGCCATTGAGGGTGAGCTTGCCTTTGCAGAAAAGATCGACGGCTTGCGGAAGGATAACCCACTCACATTCCTGCATTACGCGCTTTTGGAGCGTTTCGGGAGTGTCGTTCGGGAGAACGTCAATCGCTTTTTGCAGTATTATCGGTCCTGTATCAGTGTCCTGAGTAACGTAGTGTGCCGTCGCGCCAGTGACTTTAACTCCATAGGCGAGGGCCTTTTCGTGTACATGAATCCCGTAACAACCCTCTCCGCCGAAGCTGGGCAGGAGTGCAGGATGAATGTTAATCACGCGTCCGGCGAAAGTGTCAAGAAATCTCAGTGCGGTGACGTAGAGGAAACCGGCTTCAATTATAAGCTCAGCGTTAAGGTCAAGCAAAGTGTCGGTGAGGGCGTCAGTGAATGATTCGCGGTCGGCGAATTGGGTTCGGTCAACTACATAAGCCGGAATGGCGGCGTTAGCGGCGCGTGTAAGCGCGTAAGCATCGGGTGATGAACTGACCACGCC
>JAITQY010000148.1 GCA_031288675.1 Oscillospiraceae bacterium
CGGCAACTCTGCGGGTGATGACGGCGGTGGAATATACGTCCAACCTTATTTTACAGGATCATTGCTAAATATCACCGGCAATACTCAAATTTCCGACAACGTTGCCGGTCAAGATGGAGGAGGTATTTACACTCAATATAATAGGCTGTCCAATCTCTACGTTGGTGGTAATGTAGTGTTTAGTGATAATAGAGCAAGCAGGGCGTATAATAGGAATCCGGTCGATGACCAGATGTATTACGACCATATACAGGCGACGCAGTGGACTGACCCGTTTATACAGGGATACAATAACTACGATATATCTTATACCAACGGAACCCCGTATGTGTTCCCCGCAGATGTGGCTCTCTCCGCCCGTAAGACCGCAACAGGAGCAGCCCTACCCTCAGGAGCGTTCAGCTTCACCGTTACGGACAGTAGCGGCAACATAGTAAGTACCGCAGTAAACGACGCAAACGGAGACGTTATCTTTCCGCTTATACCGCACGGGCAACCGGGCGTTCACACGTATACCGTTACTGAGCTTCCGTCAGGTCTTGCCGGATGGACGACCGACATCAGAAGTTACAGGGCTGTAGTCACCGTATACGACGACGGTTCCGGAACCTATGCCTACACTCTCGACTACCTTGACGGTTATCCTGAGTTCACCAACTCCTTCTCCTCCCCACGTCCTCCAACACCGCCACGCCCGCCGCTTCCGCCTAAACCTCCTTGTCACCCTATGTGCTGTTGTACGTGCACTGACCAATGCGCTTTTCCTGCTTCAACTCCCCGCAGACTCCCTCCGGGTTTCACTCCCATCTGTTCCGCACGATGCCGATAGTAACACAAAATCTTACGTGAAGCATTACTCTCCGCTGTCAGCAAGCAGAATGTAAGGAATGATTATCAGCTTCTGTTTTCAACTTTTAGCTTTGCCGCCTAATGGCGGCAAAGTTTCGTTCACAAATTGTTTACGTTTAAGCATAGTCACCCTCTTGACAAATCCGCATTTTTGTGCTACAATCAGTAATATCAATTGACGATTAACTCCTTTCGCCATACCGCAGTTGAAACATAACCTTTTTCTATGTGTTATTCTCAGACGGCAAAAGGAACGGACATTACGTCCGCTCCTTTACACTCAAAGTCTCTGAGTTGTTTTACATCAGGCTGTCCCGGTTCTCAAAAGTAACCTCTGTTATTTTTACGTCACCGCGAGCGCGGATACTGTCTAAGAACTCCCCATCGCGGAGTTTCAGCACTCCAAGCACCGTTTGTGCCTTGCTTAGCAGGTCGTACACCGCCGTTTTGAACGCCTCGCAGGGTTCTTCAAACACGCCAAGCTCATCCAGCACGACCACATCTGCAGACCGTCCGATTGCGTTTACCGCAAATACGTTAAACGCGTCAAGATTCACATCAAAATTTCCGTCTGCATCGCCGTCAGCCATAAGGACGCTATCGCCTGTAACATAATCGTTTAGCCAAAATGCTTTTCTCTCCGGCGTGATTTCGCGCGTAGTATAATAACCCGCAACAGATTTCCCGTAATTGCGCAGCTCACGTATCGCCTCTTCAATTATCGTCGATTTACCGACACCGGGAACTCCGGTCAAAAATGTGTTCACAGGAACAATCCGGTGTTTTCCGCGATTTCCGCAAGCTCGGCTTCAGAGAGATCATATCCGTAGAACAGTCTGTAATATTCCTGTATCTCCGCTTTAGCGTCATAGACCGCAATTTCCGGATACAGAACACTCGGCAGCCAAATCAAAGTAAGGTAACGGTTGATAGACGGCGGACTGCCAGCCCAGTTATACGGCACGGACGGAATTTCATAATAGTTGCCGTTTGCGATTGCCGTAAGCTGTGTCCATGTCGGATCTTCGGCAACTGTAGCGTAAACGCTGTTCGGATAGAAAAAGATGTAATCCGGGTTCCAAATCATTATTGCCTCAAGGTCGGTCTCATTGCCGGAACCCTTACCTGACGGGCTGTCCACCACAGCCGCGTTGTTCGTTACATAGTCGAATACCTCAGAATGGAAACTTCCCTGTGCCATTACATTCGTACCGGCGTCGCCCAGCAGGAACAGAGCAGACTTCTTGCCCTCCCCTGCTGCGGTCATTACATCATCTGCCTGAGCGAGAATTTTCTCACAGAACGCCGCAAGTTCCTCGCCTTTCTCTTCGCGGTTAAGCAGCTTTCCAAGTGTGCGGAACGCTTCAGGAGTGCTATCTAACGCGGCGGTAATATGAACTGCCGGGATCGCAAGTTTTTCTGTAATGCTGTCCATATCCTCAACTATCGTACCCTTAGGTTCGCCTACGTCGATAACTACATCCGGCGCAATCGACGCAATCGTCTCGAAGTTCAAATCATCGGAACCGTAGAACTGCCCTACCTCCGGCAAACTAAGCAGTGAAGCCGGTACATACTTCTGCGCAGCTTCAGAATACTGGCTGGCTACGCTGACCATCAAGTCAGGCGCAATAGCGATTAAAAACATCTGCGCGAGCGCGCCGCTTGGCGAAATCTTAGTAATCTCCGACGGTAAAGTTACCGTGCGCCCTACGGAATCGGTAAACTCTACTGCTGACGGCTCTTCCGTCACTTCATTGGCTGGTTCTGTGACCTCAGCGGTCGGTTCCGCTGTTGGCTCGGTTGTCGATGACGTACACGCCGCAAACAGCGCGAACACCATCGCAAGCGCAAGCAGCATTGCAAGTAGTTTTTTCATTTTGCGTTTCTCCTTAACTGTTGTAAAGTTAGATTGTATAGTGAACATATTAGTTCCTCAGTAAGTATCCCGTCCGGCTTGCCGTCGGCGGCAATAACGCCGTGATTGAGCGCCAGTACGCGGTCGCAGTAGTTAGCGGCGTGTTCGGGGTTGTGCGTGCTTATCAGTATAGTATATCCGCTTTCCGCAAGCTCGCGAATCTTGGTCATTACCCGGATTTGATTTCCGAAGTCGAGATTTGCGGTGGGCTCATCCATTATCAGTATCTTAGCGTTCTGCGCCAAAGCTCTGGCAATAAGCACAAGCTGACGTTCGCCGCCGGAAATATTCATAAATCCCCTGTGCATAAGCTCCGCTATACCGATTGTCTGTAACGCGGCTCGCGCGGATTCAAGCTGATTATTGCCCGGAGAACCGAATCCTGACATCCCTGCTGACGCGCCCATAAGCGTCATATCAAGTACGCTGTAGTTGAACACTGATGAATGTGACTGCGGCACGTATGCGACACGCGTCGCGAGTACGCTTGCGGGAGTTTTACGGACGCTCTCTCCGCAGATGAGGACATCCCCTTTGAACTCTTTGTTGCGGAAGCCGAGCATACAGTTGAACAATGTCGTTTTGCCCGCTCCGTTAGGACCGAGAAGCCCAAGCATCTCGCCTTCGTGCGCGTTAAATGTTAGTCCGTTCAAAACTTCCCGTTTGCCGTAGGAAAATGTCAGGTTTTTAACGGAAATTCTGTCAAATTCCATCCGTCTCACTCCGTCACCTCCCGGCGTGTCATCAGCCATATGAAAAACGGCGCTCCGATAACGCTCGTAAGTATTCCGATAGGAATTTCTGTAATAAGCAGGTTGCGCGAGACATTATCCACCAGCAACAGGAACAACGCTCCTCCAATTGCGGAAGTCGGCAGAAGTACGCGGAAGTCACTTCCGACTATTCTCCGCGCAAGGTGCGGAACGACTAATCCGACCCAACCGATAAGACCGCTGACACTTACGCTTGCCGCCGTGATAAGCGTAGAACAAACTATCACCGCTCCGCGCGTCGCGTTGACGTTGATGCCAAGCGAACGCGCTTCGTTATCCGGCAGGGTCAGCAGGTTGATACGCCAGCGGAGGAAAAAAAGCGGTACCATTCCTATCGTCATTGGAATCAGCGCGAATAACGTATCGGCAGGCTTGGTTTTAGCAAGAGAACCCATCAGCCAATAGGTTATCTCCGGCAAGATGGAATTAGGGTCGGCAACGAGTTTGATAAATGAAGTGACTGCATTAGCGAGTGAGCTTACCATAATTCCCGCAAGGATAATACCGAGTATACGTTCCCCTCTTGCCGCTTTACTTACCAGCGTTACAAGCGCGATGGTCGCAAGGCTGAACACGAACGCAAACACCGTAACCATACGTCCCGAAAGCTCCAACAGTATCGCAATTGCCGCACCCGCCGCCGCGCCGGAACTTGCACCTAAGATGTCCGGCGACGCCATAGGGTTGCGGAACGTACCCTGATAAGCGACACCTGCGCTGCTTAAACAGCACCCGACCAAACAAGCCAGCAGAATACGGGGCAGACGAACGTTAAACAAAATCGCGGAAGTTGTAGCGCTTACGCTGGTACGACCGGTTAAACGGTCGCTTATCGCGGCAAACAATTCACCTGTGCTAATAGGGAATCGTCCGAGCGCAACGGATATAACCGCCATAAGGATAAGCGTAGCTGAGAGCGACAGGATAAAAATATACTGTTTCTTCATTCGGCATTTGCCTCCGGAGAGCGTTTCTCATTAACGTTCCAAAGTATCATACCGAAAATCTCTTCACCTACGCGGAAGTAACGGGTTTCCGGCAGAAAACCGCGATGCCAAAGGATATTAAGCAGGCTGTAAAAGCCTTGTCCAGTGCGTCCCGGAGATTTAACGAACACCGTGTTACAGCACCAAGATGAGGATAGGATTTCAAATTTCTCTAATGCCGCAAGGTTGTAAATAGCAGGGCTGTTGGACGCGAACGCAAGGTCGTATTTGGCGCCGTCGGAATTGAACTCCGCAAAATCCGCAGAGATAAATTCCGCGTTAAGTATCTTGCGCGAAGCCGCAAAGTCTATAAACTTAGGGGAAAAATCTACGCCTACCGCGCGTTTGCAGTATTTAGCAAACTCCCCGACGAACACACCCGGACCGCATCCTATGTCAATAACAGAAGCGTGATGGTTCAGTACTCCGCGGGTGATAAGAATATCGCAAACCTGCTGCGCGCGCTCAGAATTAAGGCGTGAGGGTTCAGTAAGCCACTCATCCGCACGCTCATCCCAAAGCGCAGAAGAATGCACAACTCCGGACGACTTAGCGTGCCAAAGCTGCAAAAAATAATCGAGATCTCTCATACAGCGAATTGTATAACAAAACATTTCCATTGTCAAGGATTATTTTGTAAATAACTCAATTTTTGGATGTCTAAGCCGAAGCCGACGGCTGAAGCGAAAAGTGCTTGACAGCGAATAAGGAAAATGATATAATTTCATAGTTAATACTTCCTTGATTGGTGATTAATAGTCAGAGTACGTATCTCTGCGGTAGGTTTTCGGTCAGTGCGGAAGATAAGATTGCGTGTTAAATCCGCAATTATGATAGAATAAATTATAGTGTGAGGTCAAAATTATGCCGTTAGTTACAACGACTGAAATGTTCAGGCGCGCATATGACGGAGGGTACGCTATCGGAGCGTTCAACGTAAACAATATGGAGATCGTGCAGGGAATTACGGAAGCCGCCCAGGAGTGCGGCGCGCCGCTGATTTTGCAGGTTTCCGCCGGAGCGCGCAAGTATGCGAAACACGTGTATCTGATAAAGCTTGTTGAAGCCGCATTGGAAGATACCGGACTTCCGATAGCGCTGCACCTTGACCACGGGGCGGACTTTGAAATCTGCAAAAGCTGCATTGACGGCGGTTTTACAAGCGTTATGATAGACGGCAGTCACCATAGTTTTGAGGAAAACATAGCGGTTACAAAGCAGGTTGCAGATTACGCGCACGAACGCGGAGTAGTCGTAGAGGGTGAACTTGGACGTCTTGCCGGAGTGGAGGATGAGGTAAATGTTTCATCCGCAGACAGCAGCTATACCGATCCGGCTCAGGTTGAAGAGTTCGTGACCCGTACAGGGGTGGATTCGTTAGCGATAGCTATAGGAACGTTGCACGGCGCGTATAAATTCAAGCCCGGAACTAAACCTCAGCTTAGGTTTGATATACTGGAGGAAATCGCGTGGCGGCTTCCGGGCTTCCCTATAGTTCTGCACGGGGCAAGCAGCGTGATACCGGAGTTTGTGGCTAAGGTCAACCAATACGGCGGTTCTATGCCGGATGCTGCGGGCGTTCCGGAAGAAATGCTTAGAGAGGCAACAAAGATGGCTGTATGCAAAATCAATATTGATTCTGACCTGAGGCTTGCAATGACCGCGTCAGTCCGCGAACACCTGTATGAACATCCCGACCATTTTGACCCGCGTCAGTATCTTACTCCGGCGCGCGACGCGATACGCAGTATGGTGAAGCATAAAATCATTAATGTGTTAGGGTGCGGCGGCAAGGCGTGAAGTAGTCGCATAGTAGGCAGTCAATAGTCTCCAGTCGAGAGTGGACGAGGGACGTTAATCATTAAATATTAGCCGCTAACCATTATGCCGATATTATAACATATAAAATTTGATTTGTCAAGAAAAATTTTGCGTTCAAACGTAAATTATTTGTGAACAAAATATACAGGCGGCGTTATTTTCATATTTAATAAGAGTTTCAACTATCAATTATTATATTTTGGAGGGTTCACGCAATGATCAAATTCAAACCGATTGAGCCGAATTCCGCAAATCCGTTTCAGATGCCGCTGATCGACTCCAGCGACATAACGCGTAAGTGGCTGGACGTTGACTATACTCCGGACAAGCCGCATCCGATGCGCAAGCTTGACATTTACTTGCCGGAGAGAGGAGACGGTCCGTTCCCGACGATAATTTGTATTCACGGCGGAGCGTTCTGGGCAGGGGCAAAGGACGATATGCAGGTAGCCGCGTACTTTGACGGCTTGGACTACGGCTTCGCGATAGTAAGCGTGGAACAGCGTTTGTGCAATCAGCTTCCTGACGGAAGCTACAATCCGGACGGGTTGTTCCCTAACCCTGTGTACGACTATAAGGCGGCGATACGCTTCCTGCGCGCAAACGCGGAGAAGTATAAACTCGACCCGACGCGATTCGCTACTGCCGGCGGCAGCGCGGGCGGTTATCACTGCACAATCGCGGCGGCAGCGGCGGATAATCACGCGCTGTCCGATTGGACGCTCGGTTACGCCGATATGAGCGAGAAAGTTCAGGCTGCGGTAAATTGGTTCGGCGTGGGCGATTTGGTCGTGCAGTCGAAGTTTACGGACGATACGCCGATGATAATGCCTGACGGAACAGAGTTCAAGATGGCTAACTATGCGGACGTATTTCTCGGAGTTAACGCACGCGAACATCCGGAGCTTGCTCATTTCGCGAATCCGGAGACGTGGGTGACAGAAAATATGCCGCCGATTTTCATTCAGCACGGAATCGCGGATGAAATCGTTCCTGTTGAGTGCTCACGCCTGTTGGCAAAGACGGTGGAGCGCGTCTGCGGTAAGGAGCGCGTACTGTTTGAAGAATTTGAGGGCTATACGCACGGTGATATGCGTTTTAACGCTCCTGATAATACAAAGAAAGTGTTTGAATGGCTAAAGGCAACGCTGAAGTAAAGAAAATATTATTCGTTTGTACGGGCAATACGTGCCGAAGCCCTTTGGCAGCGGAGCTTTTTAACCGCTCCGCGCCGGAGGGATATGCTGCGGAATCAGCTGGAATCTTCGCGGCTTCAGGCTCACCCGCGTCGCGCGGTTCGGTAAAGGTGGCAAAGAAGTACGGGGTGTCGCTTGCCAC
>JAITQY010000152.1 GCA_031288675.1 Oscillospiraceae bacterium
AAGTTAATAATTCAGAGTAGGGAAAACTGCGTTAAGTGCCGTTCAGATGGGAAGTTGCTGACGGACGAAAGCGATAAGAAGTTAAACGCTTGCGATGGTCTCCCGCGTCCGCTGTCCGCTAATGCTGTGTATTTTCACCGCCTTTTCTGTCACCGGACAGAAAAGGCTTTTTATATTGCTCACCTGCCCTGACGACTGAAATAAATAGTTTCAAGGACATTGACAATGATTGATTTTGAATACTTTCGCGCATTGTGTGATAAGCTGAACAATCCGCAAATCGGGCTGCGCTGTATTCACGTTGCCGGAACCAACGGCAAAGGCAGTACTTGCGCGTTTATGAGTTCCATTCTGCGCGAAGCTGGTTACGAGCGCGTCGGGTTGTACATCTCCCCGCACTTAGACAAGATAACGGAGCGAATCACAGTTGACGGAGTTCAGATAAGCGATTCGGATTATACCGCCTTAGAGAAACAAGTTGACGCGGCTTGGGCAGAACTTAACTTCGGTGCAGAGCTGGGATATTTCGCGCGGATCACGGCAATAGCTTTTTTATACTTCCGGCAGGTCAAGTGCTCAATTGTCGTGCTTGAAACCGGACTTGGAGGGCGGTTCGACGCTACAAATACTATTGAATCCCCGGAGGTTGCAATTATTACACGTATCGGTTTAGAGCATACAGCAGAGTTAGGCGATACGCTTCCAAAAATCGCAGGTGAGAAAGCAGGGATTATAAAGAGCGGAAGCAGCGTCATTTTTGCCGCTCAGGACAGAAGCGTAGAAGATGTATTTATTCAGAAGTGTACGCAGCTTAATGTACCTTACTATCGGACGGAACCGCTCGAAAACGCAAGGCTTCAACTGTCTGCTGCCTATCAGCGTGAGAATGCCGCGCTTGCGCTAAAAGCGGCTCAGTTGCTCGGAATAGATTACGGCACGATTTCACGCGGGATAGAAAACGCTTACTGGCCGGGACGTTTTGAACGTCTTTGCGAAAACCCTACAGTTATACTTGACGGGGCGCATAACCCGAACGGAATCTCAGCGTTAGTTAATTCTCTGCGCGAAGCATTTCCAAACCGCAGGATTACAGTCGTATTTAACTGCCGTCCTGATAAAGACCGAAAAACTATGATAGAGTTGCTGGAAAAGGTTGCGCATACTATAATTCCGGTAGAAACCACCATTACAGAAACATTAAATATGTTAATGCCAACCGCTTCACAGACCGACGTCATCTGTATATGCGGCACATTATATCAAGCAGCGGAAGTAAAAAATTATTTTTGGGAGGAAAAATAAATGGCAATCAAAAAAATCACGGTATGCGCCGTGCTGACCGCATTAGGAGTTGTACTTGCGGAAATCGTACCGGCAGTGAAAACTCCGATTATCCAAATCAGCTTCTACTTTGTACCTATTGCACTGGCTGCAATGATGTACGGAGCAAGCTATTCTGTAATCATTGCCGCTCTTATTGACATCATCGGCACACTGACAATGGGCGTCGGCGCGTTTAACCCGATATTCACTGTTACCGCGGCGCTTAACGGTCTTATCTTCGGCGCATTCCTTTACCGCGGCAGTAAGCTAAGCACAAAGAATGATTCCTTAGACAGCATTATAACCGCCTTTTTAAGCGCAACCCTTATAACGCTGATACTGAACTCATTCAACATTGCTCTTATCACATATGTCGATAAAGGCGTAACACTTGGCGAGCGTTGGATCGCACTTATGTTCCCGACCCGTATACTTCAGTGGTCTGTAATGTTCCCGCTTCAGGCAGTGGTTATGGTTCTTCTTAAGAAGCTGGTTCTTCCCCGTCTCTCATTTTTGACACCTGCTCGTGCAAAAATTTAAGCGCGTCGCTTAACCCTCCGAGCTGATCGATAAGTCCTATTTCTACGGCTTCGCGCCCATAAATCACGCTGCCGACATCGTTGGCAAGTTCGCTTGTGTTCATCATAAGCTCCGTAAGTTTCTCTCTGTCAACGTGAGAATTCGCTACGATAAACTCCGCTATCCGCTCCTGGATACGCTGGAAATACACAAACGACTGCGGAACGCCTATCACAAGCCCGTTTAGCCGTACCGGGTGTATAGTCATCGCGGAAGTCGGCGGAATAAAGCTCCTCTTAGCACTTACCGCAAGCGGAACACCTATAGAATGCCCGCCGCCAAGCACAAGCGAGGCGGTGGGCTTTGTCATTGACGCTATAAGCTCCGCTATACCTAATCCCGCTTCTATATCTCCGCCTACCGTGTTAAGAATCACCAGCAACGCGTCTATTTCCTCGCTCTCTTCGATGCCGGCAAGCATAGGCATAACATGTTCGTATTTTGTAGTCTTGTTATCAGGCGGCAGCATAATATGCCCCTCAATTTGTCCGACTATAGTAAGGCAATGAACGTTACCGTACTGCGAATGCGCCGTTACGGAACCAAGCTCATTGACCTGACCGAACATAGCGTCTTGTATCTGTATAGTTTGTACCGGAGCTTCCGGCTGCTGATTTTGGTTATCACTCATTTCTTGTTTGAACGACATATAAGGCTAATCCCCCCTTTTTGAAGTAGTGTTCATCAAAAGAGGGTAATTTATTCGGTCAAAACAATACCTTAACCCTAATAACAAAAACAGGCGGGTCTTACCCGCCTGTACTCTAAATTACTTTACTCTTCCGTAAATACTGTCACTTTAGCTGGCGTTCAATAATAGCCGCAAGCTCACCGACAGTTTTAACATTTTCCAGCGCGTCGTCAGCGATTACTAAACCAAAATCCTGCTCCACACCCATAAGGATTTCAGCAATGTCCAAGCTGTCCGCCCCAAGATCGTTGATAATGTCGGTATCCTCAGTTATAATATCCAAGTCAGCGCTGAGCTGATCCGCCAATATCTTTTTCAAAGTTTCGATGATATTATCGATTTGCATCATAATGCCCTCCCCTATTAAATGAAACAACTATGTGTCTGTTAGGCTCCGTTCCTGACGAACGGGTACTTATTCCACTTATGTTCTGCAAAGCTTCATGAATTATGTGCCGCTCATACGAATTCATCGGCTCTAACGATACCGGGCGGTGTATCTTCCTTGCTCGGTCTGCCGCACGCTGAGCCATATCGCGCAGTTGAATCTCGCGCTTAGTGCGGTATCCGTCAACATCTAAACGTATACGAATAAAATCATCTTTATTTCTGCGGTTAACCACTGCCGAAATCACACGCTGTAACGCGTCAAGTGTCTCTCCGTGTTTGCCTATCAGCCTGCCGGGAGAGCTTCCGGCTGTCAGGTCGATTTTGATCTCTGTTTTTTCACGTGAAATCCCGTCAATAGGCTCAGTAATAACGCTTTCTACCTCAGCGTCAGACCCGAACAACCGCAGGAAATCGGCTACAAAGTTCTTTGCGGTATCCTCCAAAGCTGTAATGTCAATACTCACCGCATTTTCATTATCAACAAGGGTTTCAGTAAAAAGTTCCGGTAACGGCGCCGCAGGCTCAATCGTTTCTTCTTTGAACACAACCTGATGTTCCCCAAGTATTGGTTCCGTTTCCGCAGGAACTTTCTTTGTAGTCGGCTCCACAGTTTTTTTCGCCGAATCTTCCGAACCCCGCTTTAGAAGCCTGTCAAGAAATTTCATCTTCGTTCACCTCCGTAGATGTATCATCGTCAGTCTCAAATACACTCAGCGATTCGTCTGTATCAAGCTCACGGTTACCTTTGAATCTGTCTGCATTATAATTGCGTCCCTTTGCAAACGGGCGATCCCCAATTTGCGCGGATTCCGGTTCTTTTTCTTTGCGCAGTCCGCGTTCTAACTCCCACTCACGAGATTTCTTCTCGCGCTCAAGTTTTTCCTGCTGCTCTTTTTTCTTCTTGCTTACGTTTGAAAGGTTCAAATCACCGCTTTCAAGCTTGGCGGCTGAATCTGATTTCTTGGCTTCTATTTCCTTTTCTCTTTGCAGCTTTGCCGCATCACGGATTTCATATTCACGGTCAAGCACTTTGTTATAGTGTATGGTAAGCAGTATATCTTTTATTCCGCCAAGTAATCCGCCCGCTGTCCAGTAAAGACTCATCAATCCGGGCATTCCGAATCCTATAAACAACGAAATCAGCGGCATCATAAACATCATCGTGCGTCCCTGTCGCTGCTGTTCCGGATCTCCGCCCTGAAGCTTCTGTGAAACCATCATCGTGGCGATTGAAACGGCAACACTGATAACGGGCAGCAAAAACAGACCTACATGTTGCCAATCAAATGTTCCCCACTCCCAAACTTTCCATTCCGGAGTAGTAGCCAAGTTAAGTCCAAGAAAGTTAAAGTTCATATCCGCAGCTTGAAACTTATCGAAAATTCTTGCAAGGTTCTGCGCCATCAAATCGCCGTTTTCACGAATCTTAGCCATAACGGTATCAAAATTATTATGGAATAATTCCGCAAAACGAATCTCGTCATAGTAGGTGTTACTGCCCGTCAAAGCTCCTGACACATTGAGGATTGGCTTCAGGTACGAATCCCGTAACACATTATAATATCCTTCCGGAATTCCCCACAGCTTAGTGAAAGGCTGAACGATATAACGGTACAGCGCAATCATAATCGGCAGCGGAATAAGCGACCACAAACATCCGCCGAACATTTTTACGCCCTCTTCGCTGTAGAGCTTTGAAACCTCCTGCTGATATTTCGTCTTGTTGCTGCCGTACCGTTTTTCACGGTCTTTCAGCTTAGGCGACAGGCGGGACATTTTCAGCATTGATTTCTTACTCTTTGCCCCAAGCGGCGTAAGAATACCCTGTACGACCACCGCAAAAAGCAGAATAGCAACGCCATAGTTGTGGCAAAGCGAATTAAGTCCAAGCAGTAAATACTTAAAAGGTATTGTTATAAAATCTAACATGTTTCCTCCGAAATTAGTAGTCAGGAATTAACGCGCATCAGTTAAGGTACAGGGTCGTAAAGCTTGTATCCCTTGCGGTGAAACGGATGACACCTAAGTAAACGTTTCAGAGCCAGCCACAATCCGCGCAATGCCCCGTACTTTTCAACTGCCTCCAGCGCATACGCACTGCACGTAGGCACAAACCGGCATACCGGCGGAGTAAGCGGCGATATCCTTCTGCGGTAGAAACCGATTAGCGAAAGCAACACTTTTTTCATTGCGATACCCCCAATTTCCCAAGCAAATACCGCACATCGCGTTCCACTTCATCATAGCTTGCCGTCGCGGACGGATTACGCGCCACTATAACTAAATCATAACCGCGCGCCAACTTATCGCTGTCCAAACGTAAAATCTCTTTCAGCCTGCGCCGAAGCTTGTTGCGCACCACTGCATTCGCTACTTTCCCGCTTACGCTCAAGCCGACGCGAACGTTGCCCGCGCCGTAGAACTTGGCGTATCTTTTCATCGCGTATACTACCAGCCGCGGGGTGGCATAACTTTTGCCTTTGCGGTATACCCTTCTGAAATCACTGTCATTAGGCAGTGTTTTCAAAGGTGATAAGACCGTTCGGTTCAACGAATTATCCGGTCAATTACGCGCTGAGCTTAGCGCGGCCTTTCGCGCGGCGGCGCGCAAGCACCTTTCGGCCGTTGCGGGTCTTCATACGTTTACGGAATCCGTGTTCCTTTGAGCGCTGTAATTTCTTAGGTTGATATGTCCTTAGCATTTTTCTTTTCCTCTCCGAAAAAATTCAATCGCTGTATTTTACCTTGTTTTCGAGCATATGTCAAGCCTTTTTCAAAACTTTCTAAAATTTTGAGTATTTTTTATAAGCCTGCAGAAAATACAAACATATTTGTTAACAGCTTTGTTAACAATTTTTGAACTTGGTAAAAAGTCCTTGACAAATCAAGGCAGCGGTGTTACACTACATTTAGCACTCCAAAGGGCAGACTGCTAACCATCTAACGCCGGACTGCTAATTCAACAAGGAGATCGTTATGTTGCCGGACGTATTGACGGAACGCGAAAAGACAATACTGCGCGTCATCGTTGAGGATTACATCAATAACGCAACGCCCATCAGTTCAAAAGCCGTTGCAGAACTCTCCGATTTAGGGCTTAGCTCCGCCACTACGCGCAACGCAATGAGCAGCCTTACGTCGCGCGGTTATTTAGACCGCCCGCACACGTCAGCCGGCGTGGTTCCCGGCGCCCCGGCATATAGGTTCTATGTTAACGAGATTCTCGCCGAACAAGGACGCAACGCTGCCGAAACCGCCGAGATAAACCGCGCGCTTAGAGAGCGGCTGTCTCAGCTTGACGCGATGATTAAAGACCTCACTCTGATGATCAGCGAAATCAGTGAGCATCCTGTCTACGCATTGCTGAAAAGCCGTGCCGCAATTACGGGCAGTGAGCGTCTTTTAGAGGCTTCAAACTACAGTGAGGTAGAAAAAGCGCGTCAGCTGCTTGCTTACCTGGACGACGGCGGCGAAATTCCAAAACTTCCCCCGGCAAAAAAATCAGAAACAGAGGTGACCGAAAATGGATCATAGCGAAACCAATCAGCCGATTACTCCCGAAGAGCCTGAAGTACTCGAAACCCCGTCAGAACCAACAGCGGAAGAACTTATCACGGCGGAAAAAGAAAAATATCTGCGTCTCGCCGCAGAATACGACAACTACCGCAAACGCTCGCGCGCGGAACGCGACACGTTCTACGGCGAGGTCAAAGCCGAAACCGTAAAAGCGTTTTTAGAAGTTCACGATACCTTAGAACTTGCAGTCAAGGCGGAAACCGCCGACAGCGCATACAAAAAAGGCGTTGAGCTTACATTCAAGCAGCTGCAAACCGTTTTCGAGCGTCTTGGCGTTACGGCAATAGAAGCCAGTACGGGAACGGCATTTGATCCGGCGATACACGAGGCAATCGCGCATATTGAGGATGAATCTCTCGGCGCAAACGTAGTGGCTGAAGAACTTCGCAAAGGCTTCAAACTTGGCGATAAAGTGATTCGCTGCAGTATGGTTAAATCAGCAAATTAGAAAAACTTAAAATATAAAAACAATCGTAAAAGGAGAACACATAAAATGTCAAAAATTATTGGAATTGACTTAGGAACTACAAACAGCTGCGTAGCGGTAATGGAAGGCGGCGAACCCGTCGTCATCGCTAACGCGGAGGGCAACCGCACTACTCCGAGCGTTGTCGGCTTCGCCAAGAACGGCGAGCGCCTTATCGGTCAGGTCGCAAAGCGTCAGGCGGTCACGAATACTGACCGCACCGTAAGCTCCATTAAGCGCGAGATGGGCACAAACTACAAAGTCGCTATTGAGGACAAACAGTATACTCCACCTGAGATTTCCGCGATGATACTGACAAAGCTCAAACAAGACGCGGAAGCGTATCTCGGCGGAAAGGTTACGGAAGCGGTAATTACCGTTCCGGCATATTTCACCGACGCCCAGCGTCAGGCGACAAAGGATGCCGGCAAAATCGCCGGTCTCGACGTCAAGCGTATTATCAATGAGCCTACAGCGGCGGCTCTTGCGTATGGTTTAGATAAGGAGCAGGAGCAAAAAATTCTCGTCTATGACCTCGGCGGCGGAACTTTTGACGTAAGCATACTCGAAATAGCTGACGGCGTTATTGAGGTTCTTGCCACCGCCGGTAATAACCGGCTTGGCGGCGACGATTTCGATAAGCGCGTTATGGATTGGCTTATTGCGGAGTTTAAGCGCGATCAGGGCGTTGACCTCAGCGCCGACAAAGTAGCGGCTCAGCGCCTTAAAGAGGCGGCGGAAAAGGCAAAAATCGAACTTTCAGGCGTTATGACGACTACCATCAACCTGCCGTATATTACGGCTGACGCAACTGGTCCTAAGCACCTTGACCTTACGCTTACACGCGCGAAGTTCAACGAGCTGACCTCCGACCTTGTTGAAAAAACTGCGGAGCCGGTACGTCAGGCGCTTCGTGACTCTAAACTTGAACCGAGCCAGCTTTACAAAGTTCTGCTCGTCGGAGGTTCTACGCGTATTCCGGCAGTTCAGGATAAGGTCAAGCAACTCACCGGACACGAGCCGTTTAAGGGCATCAATCCGGACGAGTGCGTCGCAATCGGCGCGGCTATTCAGGCGGGCGTACTCGGCGGAGACGTAGAGGGTATTCTTCTTCTTGACGTCACGCCGCTGTCTCTCGGCATCGAAACTCTCGGCGGAGTATGCACTAAACTCATTGAGCGCAACACCACTATACCGACCAAAAAATCACAGATATTCAGTACGGCTGCGGATAATCAAACCAGTGTCGAGGTAAACGTACTTCAGGGCGAGCGCGAGGTGGCTTCGGGCAATAAGAGTCTCGGACGCTTCCACCTTGACGGTATCGCTCCGGCACGGCGCGGAGTACCTCAGATTGAAGTCGCGTTTGATATAGACGCTAACGGTATCGTCAACGTCACCGCTAAAGATCTCGGCACCGGACGCGACAGCCATATCACAGTCACCGGAAGCACTAATATGAGCAAAGACGACGTTGAGCGCGCGGTCAAAGAGGCGGAACAATACGCGGCAGAGGACAAGACGCGCAAAGAGGACATTGATACCCGCAACCTTGCGGAAAATATGGTTTACCAAAGCGAGAAAACTATTGCTGATCTCGGCGATAAAATTTCCGCTGATGATAAATCAAATCTTGAGCGCGAGGTAGAAAATGTCAAGGAAGCTCTCAAGGGCAGCGATACCGCCGCAATTAAAAGCACCAGCGATGCGTTGACGCAGGCGTTCTATTCCGTAAGCGAAAAAATCTATCAGCAGAATCCGCAGGACGGCGCAGGTCCTAATCCCGGCGACTTCGGCGGCACAACATCCGGCGACGCCTCAAGCGACGGTGACGCAGCAGGATATTCCGACGCAGATTACGAAGTAATCGACTAACGCTTAATCATAGTGCAGCGGGTACGTAAATTCCGTACCGCTGCACTAACCGCGATTTACTTACTTAAAATTTTATCAGGAATCAAATATGAATAATAAACGTGACTACTACGAAGTTCTCGGGCTAAGCAAATCAGCTTCAGAGGACGAGATAAAAAAAGCGTACCGTAAGCTTGCAAAAGAAAACCACCCTGATCTTAATAAAGGCGACGCGAAAGCCGAAGACCGGCTTAAAGAAATAAACGAAGCCTATGAAGTGCTTAACGACCGCGAAAAGAAATCGAAATATGACCAGTATGGTCACGCCGCATTTGACCCGAATTACGGCGCCGGAGCGGGCGGAAGCGGATTCCACTGGAGCAGTAACGGCGGAGGTTTTGATTTCGACATCGGCGATATTTTCGGTGACTTCTTCGGTGGCCGGTCTTCGTCACGGAACAATCCAAATGCTCCGCGCAAGGGCGAAGATCTTCACATTTCTGTCACTCTCACCTTTGAAGAGAGCGCCTTTGGCTGTACAAAATCGGTTCAGGTCAGCAGAGTTGAAGAATGTCCCGACTGCCGCGGCACCGGCTGCGAACCCGGCAGCACTTCAGAAGTTTGTCCGGACTGTAAAGGCTCCGGAGTTCAAACGCGCCGTCAGCAGACTATTTTCGGTTCTACCGTCGTGCAAGCCGAATGTACGCGGTGCGGCGGTCGCGGCAAAATAATCCACAAACCCTGTCCAACCTGTAAAGGTCGCGCTAACGTCCGCCATAACCGCAAACTTGACGTTGATATTCCCGCCGGAATTGATAACGGTCAGACGATAGCAATGCGCGGAAGCGGCGGTAAGGGCGCAAATAACGGTCCTAACGGCGATTTGCTCGTCACTGTGCAGGTACGCGGTCACGAATTCTTCCGGCGCGACGGCACTACGATACACTATAAAACCGACATAAATTTCGCTCAGGCG
>JAITQY010000160.1 GCA_031288675.1 Oscillospiraceae bacterium
TTCATGACTGCCAGCCTCAGCGACCGCTCCGTTGTCTATTAAATATATACGGTCTGCGTCACGCACAGTGCTCAGCCTGTGCGCAATAACGATAATCGTCTCCGGACGGTTGCGGTCAAGTATCATTTTATTCAGCTCGTACTCCGCCAGCGGGTCAAGCGAGGCGGTAGGCTCGTCCAGCAGCAGCAGTCCAAAGCCGCCCGTAAGCAGGCGCGCAAGCGCGAACTTCTGCATCTCTCCGCCGGAGAGCATAACGCCGTTGTCGTCAAATTCCCGCGTCAGCTCCGCGTCTATACCGCCTTCATTGTCAAGCAGTTTGGACAGCCCGACGCGCTTTAATATTCCGCGCAGCTGCTCCTCGTCCGCATCGCGGTATACTCTCAGATTCTCCGCTAACGGAAGCGCGTATACCGTAGAATTTTGGAACGCTACGCCGATACGGTCGCGCAGTTTGCGCACGTCATAATCCGCAAGCGGTACGCCGTTGACGCGTATCTCACCGCCGCTGACGTCGTACAGCCTTAGCAGAAGTTTCATCAGCGTACTCTTGCCTACGCCGTTCTCGCCGACTATGGCAATCTTTTCGCCGGGTTTGATTTGCATATCCAGTCCGTTCAGCACAAACCTGCTGTCGTCTCTGACTTCCAGCCCGTAGGCGAACTTAACTCCGCGCATCTCTATCCCGCCCGCGCCTCCATCAGGTTCCTTTCCGCCCGCGCCGTCACTTATTTCTATTTCAGATTTTATATCAAAGAACTTACGTACCTTTTCCATATACTGCACGACCCTGTCAAGGTTCGCAAACTGCCACGTAAGATTTATCATTGCGTTCTGCAATTGCTGCGACGCGGCAAGAAGCGCGCTGTACCGCGCGACGTTCGCAATCTCGCCCCCGATAACGCTGTACACTATCAGCGCAACGTTGGCAAAAAACGCCGCCCGAGATACCGCATTCTGAAGCAGGCTGTTAAACGTTATTTTCCATCCGTATTTTTTAACGACCCCGACTCCGTCTTCGGTAACTTTATCATACTTGCGGAAAAAGAAATTCCGGATTCTTGTCGCTTTCATGTCTGCCGCAGGTTCAACCGTATAGAACATACGGTGGAAATACTGCTGTCTGCGCTGATACTGCAAATTTTCCTCACTCTGCTTCACCCACAGCTTATTTATCCGGAATTGCAGCGCCGCGCTTAGAATCAGGTTAGCCGCCGACACAAGCAGCACCCACGGACCGACCATAAGTATGTACGCGGTCATTGCAATAAACTGCGTAAAGTTCTGTATCAGATTTTCAAGTATGCTCCGCGCCTGCTCCAACTGACCGTCAAGGTTTTGCGCCGCCCATGTAAAATCCGCGAAAAACTCCGGCGAGTCATAATATTTATAGTCCGTCGCAATCGCTTTATCGAATATCTCTCTGTTAATTTTGAAACTTATATGCGTTTGTTTGACGCGCATATACAGCTGCTCCATAAGCTGTGTAGCGGCGGTAAGTAAAAATTGCGCCGCCGCAAATCCGGCGGCGGTAAGTAAAATCGCCGCATACGGGCTTTGCTTTACTATTTGGTCAAGTATCACCGAGCTTGTGTAGACGTTCAGCAGGGAGTTCGCCGGTCCCCAAAACGCCCAAAACACAACCGTGACTATCAAAAATCCCAGTGCGTACTTCTTGTACAAAGACAACAGAAATACAAGCGTTGACGCCATCTTCTTCAGTTTCTTCATCCCTTCACCTTTCTCCGCTTTGGCTTCAGGGCGTCAAGTGTACGGATGTTACGCGTTAATACCTCCCGGACACTTAAAGCCTTCCGCCGTTTTGTTTATTTCGTTGATTACCGCCATACGCAAATCCTCCTTTCGGTATTTTACACTTCATATTTTGCCCGTTAACTTTTTTATCGGATACCGGCTGTTATTGTACACAATAAACCGCTGTTTGTCAACCATAAGTTTGTGTAGTTTAACAGTCCGTTTACAGGCTTATAATCCTTGAAATTCCTGTTGAAATGCGTTATTATATAAGGTATGAAGAATAATAAAATATGGAACAGGATGTACCTGTGCGCATTCATCGCGAACTTCCTGCATAACACGGCGCAGTTTACGGTCAGTCCGCTTGTCGCGGCGTATGCGGGCAGTCTCGGCGCTACCGCCTCCGTAATCGGCGTTATCAGCGGATTGTTCTACGGCGTCGCGTTCGCGGTGCGTCCGTTCTCCGGACCGGCTATCACCAAGCTCAACAAGAAGCATATAATGATTGCCGCTTACGCCGTCGGGATACTCGTCAACGGCGGTTACGCGCTCAGCGGCTCGCTTCCGGTGTTCGTTATGGCTCGTTTCCTGCATGGTCTGCAATTCGCGTTCATAGGCAGTCTGACGCTCACTATCGCCAGCGACAGCCTCCCTTCTGAGAAAATGGGCAGCGGTCTGGGTATCTTCGGCATCAACACTGCGGTCGCGACCGCAATCGCTCCGGGCGTCGGCTTATTCCTGCGCGAATGGGGCGCGGCTCGCTTCGGCGGAAACGCCGGTTACACCGTCGTATTCGCGTTCGCCGCTTGCTGTATGGCGCTGTCGATTGTCCCTGTACTGCTTATGCCCTACAAACCGCTCACCGACAAACAGCGCGGCGAAATCGGCGTATGGTATAAAAACATCGCCGCCAAAGAGGCGTTCATCCCTGCGCTTGTTATTACGTTCATCTGCTTCGCATCGATACTCTATACGTTCTATATGGAGAGCTTCGCGCGTGAGCAAAATATCGCGAATATCGGCTTATTTTTCACCGTTTACGCCCTTGTACTGCTCTGTGCGCGCCCGCTCAGCGGACGGCTGCTTGATAAGCACGGCTTCGCGGCTGTGGTCTATCCCGCGCTCGCTCTGTTCGCCGCCTCGTTCGTCGTCGTCGGGCTTGGCAAACGCTTTGAGACCTGCCTTATCGGCGCGGTGCTCGCGGCGATAGGCTACGGCGCCGCTCAGCCCGCGTTGCAAACTATGGCTATCCAAAGCGTTGACCCTCTAAGGCGCGGAGTAGCAAGCAACACTGCATACTTCGGCATGGATCTCGGCTATTGGCTCGGTCCTACCATCGGCGGATTAATAATCTCCGGAAGCAGTATAGCCGCGCTGTACGCGGCTGCGGTCGTACCGGTTGCCATAGCCGCCGTCATCTTTATTTTCGGTCAGCGCGCAAGGAAAAAATTGCATTTGCAAGAATAAAAAAATGCTTGCAATTTTGCTTTCGTTGTGCTATAATATAGGGTAATGTATTGTGTGCTTTTGCTCGCTCTTACATGCCAATCTGATAACCAAAAAACAAAGGAGATCCAACGTGGCGTTTACTATCGCGGTCGCCGGTAAAGGCGGTACAGGCAAAACTACTATCACAGGGCTGCTGATCCATTACTTGTCGCAAAAAGGTCAGGGACCTGTCCTCGCGGTGGACGCGGACGCGAATTCTAATCTTAACGAAGTACTCGGCGTCGAAGCCGGACTTACGCTCGGGCAACTGCGCGAGGAATTAGAGCGCGCTGATATGATGACTGAAAGCCCTATCCCTGCCGGAATGTCAAAAGCCGAATACACTGAGATAAAATTCTCTCAGGCGCTTACCGAAATGGACGATTACGATATGCTCGTAATGGGACGCACTCAGGGCGCGGGCTGTTACTGCTTCGTAAACGGATTGCTTCAGCATCAAATCGCCAAGCTATCCGGCGCGTATAAGTACGTGGTCGTGGATAACGAAGCGGGTATGGAGCATATCTCACGCGGTATCCTGCCGAACGTAGACCTTATCCTGCTCGTCAGTGATTGCAGCCGGCGCGGTGTACAAGCCGTAGGACGTATTCAGGAGCTTGTCCGCAGTCTTGACCTCAAACCGCAGAAAATCGTCACGGTAATCAACCGCGCACCGAACGGCGTTCTCAGCGACGGTATCAAAGAAGAAATCGCCGCGCAGGACTTGGAGCTTCTCGCGGTCGTTCCGCAGGACGAAAAGGTCTATGAATACGACACGGAGGGTACTCCGCTTGTCGAACTCCCTGAAGACGCTCCCGTCAAAGTTGCCGTCAGAAGCATTATCAAAAAGTTAGGGCTTTAATCCGCGCACGCCGCACCCTGATATTGCTATGTCCACTTCACTCCTGTCTCGCAGGAGTTTGGAAATATAAACAACATACATCGCAAAGGAGAATACAAAATGCCTTTTAACAAACCCGTACCCAAGGCGGGCGCAGCCATTAATGAGCTTGAGATCGGTGTTGGAGCCGGTGCAGTCAAGCTCGGCGGCGAAAGCGTCCTGCCTTTCTATGCCTTTGACGGCGAAATCAAAAATTCGCCTAAAATCGGTATTGAGGTCTCGGATCTCCCGTTCGACGATGCGCCGGACGGCATCAAAGTGTTCTACGCGGGTGCTAACACCGTCGCTGAACGCGTTGCGAAAGCCGCCGCCGCTGAGGGCGTCGATTTCGTTTGCCTGCGCTTTGAGAGCGCCGACCCTAACGGCGCCGATACCTCCGAAGACGAGTGCGCCAAGATTGCCAAAGAAGCTGCGGACGCGCTCGGCGACAGTAAGGCACTTGTCATTGTCGGAAGCAAAAACGCCGACAAAGACGCTAAAGTCTTTGACAAAGTCGCTGCCGCTCTTGAGGGCAAAAACGTCCTTTTCGTATCCGCTAAGGAAGAAAACTACAAAACTGTCGCCGCCAGCGTAGGTCTTGCCTACAATCAGAAAATCGCGGCGGAGAGCGCCGTTGACATCAACCTCGCCAAACAGCTGAACGTTCTTGTCAATCAAATGGGCGTACAGAACCAAAATATCGTTATGAACGTTGGTTCAGCTTCCGCCGGTTACGGCTTCGAGTACGTCGTCTCCACGATGGACCGTATCAAGAGCGCCGCTATGAACCAAAACGATACTACCCTGCAAATGCCGATTTTCACCCCTGTTTCAACAGAAACTTGGGGCGTTAAAGAATCTATCTCCGAGGAGAGCGAAATGCCCGCTTGGGGTTCGCGCGAGGCTCGCGGAATAGATATGGAGGTTATGACCGCCGTAAGTGTGCTTGCAAGCGGTTCCAATGCCGTTATGCTGCGTCATCCTGCCTCCGTTGCCGCCGTTTCCGCGCTTATCAAGGCTCTTGCGTAACTAAAACTTAAAAATGAAAGGAGACGCAAATTAACTCTCCCAACAAAACGGAACTGCTTAATTTGCTGAGTAAAAAAATGGCTCTTAAAGGATTAGATATATTCAAACTGCTTCCAAAAGAACACGCTAACTGTAAGGAGTGCGGATTCCCCACTTGTATGGCGTTCGCGATGAAAGTCGCGGCAGGCGCGGCTGAAATCACAAAATGCCCGCATATTTCTGCTGACGTTCTTGATAAACTTTCAGAGAGTACCGCCCCCCCGATGAAGTCCCTCACCGTCAAACTCGGTGATCAGGAAGGCAAGCTCGGCGGTGAAACCGTTCTCTTCCGTCACGAAAAGACTTTCGTCAGTAAGACCCTCTACGCGTTCAGTCTGTGCGCAAGCTACAGCGACGCGGAGGTCGAGGAAGCCGTTTCCGTATCAACCGCCGTTGATTACGCGCGTATCGGCGAGCGTATGTACGCTGAGTTCGTCAACGTCTATTCTGACGAGGACGACGCTAAATTTATCGCACTCGCTAAAAAAGCCGCGTCGCTTAACCGCGGCGTTATACTCACCACTTCTAACTTAGACCTTGCCGCGAAAGCCCTCTCAGAAATCAAAGACGCGAAGCCGGTTCTTAACGGCGCAAACGCGGGAAACTATGAGGCGTTCAGCAAGCTGGCAACTGAGAATGATTGCATACTCGGCGTAAGCGGCGAAAGTTTGGACGAGCTTTACGATACTGTAGAGAAGCTCGAAAAACTCGGTAATAAGAACCTGATTCTCAACGTAGGAACAAAGGATATTAAGAGCGCGTTTGAGTTCGCTGTTCAGATTCGCCGAGCCGCGCTTATGAACAACGACCGCACTTTCGGTTATCCGACAATCGTAGATGTTGCCGCGCTTGCGTGGGGCAACGAAACGCTTCAGGCTGCGCTTGCCGCGCTGTTTACAGTCAAGTACGGCTCTATCGTAATTCTTCAAAAAATGTATTACGCCAAAGCGCTTCCGCTTTACGGTCTGCGTCAGAACCTTTTCACCGACCCGCAGAAGCCAATGCGTCAGGAAGCCGGCGTCTATCCGCTGAACAAAGCGGACGAAAACGCGCCCGTATTCCTCACAGTAGACTTCGCGCTGACATACTTCGTCGTAAGCGGCGAACTTGAGCGCAGCGGCGTACCCTGTAACCTCTGCATATGCGACGCCGGCGGATACTCCGTCCTTACCGCTTGGGCGGCAGGCAAATTCGGCGCTACTTCAATCGCCAAATTCGTCACCGAACAGGTTGAGCCGAAAATCAAGAGCCGCAAGCTCGTACTTCCGGGCAAGGTTGCCGTACTCAAGGGAGAACTTCAGGATAAGCTGCCCGGCTGGGAAGTTATCGTCGGACCGAACGAAGCGGTGTCGCTCGTAAACTTCATTAAGGCAATGGCATAATTTTGTTAGCTTAGGATAAGAGGCTATAGCCTCTTATCCTGCTTGATAATTATCATCTAAAGAAAGGAGAAGTGATTAGTAATTAAATGCTGATTACTGGTCACTAACTACTAACTTGGCTAAATTCGTTACTATCGGTGAACGTATTCACTGCATCAGCCCCGCTATCCGTGAGGCTATGAACACCAAGAATCCGGAGCCGATTCTCAAACGCGCTAAGGAGCAGCTTGACGCCGGCGCTACTTACCTCGACGTTAACATCGGTCCTGCCGAAAACAATGGTCCTGAGCTTATGCAGTGGGCTGTTAAACTCATTCAGGAGAACTTCGACAACGTTCCGCTTGCGCTTGATACCGCGAACCGCTCCGCTATTGAAGCCGGTATCCAAGTCTACAACCGCAGCAAAGGCAAGCCGATCGTCAACTCCGCCGACGCCGGCGACCGTATCGAAAACATTGACCTCGCCGCCGCAAACGATGCTATAGCTATCGCGCTTTGCTCGCGTGAGGGCGTACCCGGCTCTGTCGAGGAGCGTCAGGGCTTCTGTATGGAGCTTCTTGAGCGCGGTTTAACGCTCGGTATGGATTCCGACGACCTTTGGTTCGACCCGCTGTTCCTCGTCATCAAAGGTATGCAGGACAAGCAGAAAGAGGTTCTCGAAACCATCCGCTGGTTTGCGGAGCAGGGCTTTAAGAGCACCGGCGGTCTCAGCAATGTTTCCAACGGAATGCCCAAGCACATCCGCCCGATTATGGACAGCGTGATGGTCTCTATGGCGATTCAGGCGGGACTTACCAGCGCAATTGTCAACCCGTGCGACCTCCGCCTTATGGAAGCCGTCAAGAGCGCTGACATCATCAATAACGAGACTCTCTACGCGGATTCTTACCTCGAAATATAGTTTTTCAAAATGCTGCTTATATGAACAAAATTATTTTCAAAACCGCAAACTCCACTCTCGCCGTTGCCGAAGCAGGTACGGGCGTGAATTTACTTGCTCTCGCCCGTGAACACGGCGTTGATATTGACGCGCCCTGTAACGGTAACGGAACCTGCGGCAAGTGCAAAGTCCGTATTGACGGACGCGACGCACTCGCCTGCCAGGCAACCGTCACCTCCGATGCAACTGTAGAGATTCCTGAGAGCGCAAGCGCGTTCAAAACCGGAATCAAAACCGCCGACCTAAGTGACGGGCGTGAGCTTGCGATTTTCCGCAATATTCAGCAGCAGCTTGCGGAGTTTCCCGCCGGCACAAATCTTTCTGTCGTCAGCGTTCAGCTCTCCGAGCCTACGCTTGATGACCCTGCCGATGACTGGACTCGACTTAGCGCGGAGCTTAACCTGCAATCCGCTTCGCTTTTCGCACTCTCGAAACTGCCTTCCGCTCTCCGCGAAAACAACTGGAGCATTGACTGCGTCATTCGCGGCGACCGGCTGATTGACGTTGGCGCGAACCTTAGGCTCTGCGGGCTTGCCGTAGACATCGGCACAACCACCGTCGCGGCGGTACTCACAGATATTCAAACGGGTGAAGTCCTTGCCAAAGCGAGTGCGGGCAACGGTCAGATACGCTACGGCGCGGACGTCATTCATCGTATCGTTGAAGCCGAAAAGCCCGACGGAACCGAAAAACTCCGCTCCGCTATTCTAAACACGCTCACCCCGCTTATCGAACAAGCCGCAAACTCCGCCGGAATACCGCAGACCTCTGTTTACCGCGCCGCTATTACCGGCAACACGACGATGAACCATCTTCTGCTCGGACTGCCGTCCGCTAATATTCGTTTGGAGCCTTACGTCCCGGCAGTGATGGAGTTCCCCGTCATTACCGCGTCAGAAGCCGCATTGCCGCTTAATCCGGACGCCGAAGTCCTTATCGCGCCCAATGCCGGAAGCTACGTAGGCGGAGACATCACCGCAGGCACACTCGCAAGTTTGCTTTGGAAGCGAGAGGACAGCTATGCGCTCTTCGTTGATCTCGGCACTAACGGCGAACTTGTTTTCGGCAGTTCGGAGTTCCTTTTCAGCTGCGCCTGCTCCGCAGGTCCGGCGATAGAGGGCGGCGATATGAGCTGCGGTACACGCGCAACAGACGGCGCAATTGAGGATTGCGTGATTGACCCGGAAACTCTTGAGCCGCGCTTCACCGTTATAGGCAACGTCAAGCCCTCCGGTATCTGCGGAAGCGGTTACATTGACCTCGTCGCGGAACTGTTCCGTACCGGAATAATCGACGCGCGCGGTAAGCTCGTCAAACAGTCGCACCGTATAAAGGATACAGACGGCATAAAAAGCTATATTCTCGCCTTTTCTGACCAGTCCGGCTCCGGTCGTGACGTAGAGATTACTGAGGTTGACCTTGATAATTTCATTCGCGCAAAAGCGGCTATTTTTTCCGCAATCCGCACTATGCTCGCCGGTTTAGACTTCACAGTCGATATGATCGGCGAAGTCCTAATCGCCGGAGGCATCGGCAGCGGAATCAGCTTCTCCAACGCCGTCACTATTGGTATGCTGCCGGATATTGAGCTTGACAAGTACCGCTATCTCGGCAATACTTCGCTTGCCGGAGCCTACGCTATGCTCAGCTCCGATGCGGCGGCGGCGCAGGTTACGGAAATCAAGCGCAATATGACTTACCTTGACCTCAGCACTCATCCGGGCTATATGGAAGAGTTCGTCGGCGCTTGCTTTATCCCGCACACAGACGCCGGTCTCTTTCCGAGCGTCTAACATAATGCTGACTGACGCGCTTCTATCTAATTCCCGTTACCCGTTGCATATGCCGGGACATAAGCGTAATCCGGAGCTTTCACCGCCGCTATCCATCGACTTCGACGTTACGGAGGCAGAAGGTTTTGACGACCTTTACGAGCCGACCGGTGCAATTGCCGAGATTGAAGCTCTTGCGTCACGGATTTACAGCTCAAAAAAATCATTTTTACTTGTCAACGGTTCTACTTGCGGAAACCTTGCGGCCATACGCGCCGCCTGCTTAAAAACTAACGCAAGTAATATTGCCTTACACGGTATTCCGCACCAAAGCGTACTTAACGCCGCCGAACTTTGCGGTCTGACGGTTGTCCGCAGCACTATCGCGCCGGTTACGCTCGTGACTTCCCCCTCTTATGAGGGTATGGTGCAGGATGTTTCGGCTATTGCAGACAAAGTACATTCTTACGGCGGTATTCTTATCGCAGATTCGGCGCACGGAGCGCATCTCGGTTTCCACCCGTATTTTCCGGAAAACGCAACTCGGCTCGGTGCTGACATTGTGGTCGAGAGTTTGCACAAAACGCTTCCCGCGCTCGGTCAGGTTTCTCTTCTGCACGTATGCGGCGACCGCATAGAACCCGAACTCGTCAAGCGTCAAATCAACGTCTTTCAAACTACCAGCCCAAGCTATCTGCTAATGCAAAGCGCGGAACACTGTTTGAAACTCCTTGAATCACGCAGCACGGAATTATTCTCCGCTTTCGCGGCTCGGCTTAAACGTTTTTACTCCGCAACCGGACTAACTCCACAGGATGACCCCTCTAAGATACTTATTCCTGACCATAACTTCGCTCAAATCCTGCGTCAAAACGGCTTTGAGCCGGAGCGTGTAACCGATGATTACACGTTACTGATTATGACAATCTGCGACCCTGACTGGGTTTATGATAGATTAACAACACTCTTGAAAGGAAGAGTAAAATGAAACGTATCAAAACTCTTAAAACA
>JAITQY010000162.1 GCA_031288675.1 Oscillospiraceae bacterium
TTTGCTTACGCCCAATAGAGTTCTTGCCGAGCATTCCCTTAACGGCAAGCTTCATCGCAAACTCCGGTTTAGTCTCCATAATGTGTTTGTACTGAGTCTCATGCAGTCCGCCCGGATAACCGGAATGTGTCCTATAATACTTCTGTGTAAGCTTCTTACCAGTAAGAATGGCTTTCTCTGCATTGATAACGATAACGAAATCACCGCAATCCACATGCGGAGTATACGTTACTTTGTGTTTGCCGCGCAGTAATGTCGCGACCGTGCTTGCTGTGCGCCCAAGCGGCTTGTCCGCAGCGTCAATTACGTACCACTTGCGCTGTACGTTCTGCGGCTTCTCCATAAACGTTGACATAGAATCCTCCGAATTTTCTGCTAAGTTCCCAAGTTTACTAAAGTGGGGCTAAAGTGGAACTTCGGTTACCTTAGAGATACGTTCGCTTATAATAAAATATACAGTCCTTAATATATAACACACTCCGGAGGTATTGTCAAGTGCTTTTTTAATATTTTTGCCGTTTTCTTTCCGCCATAAAAATTCACATTTTATTTACTTGTTATAGCGTTTGCCATCTAGACAAATCAGAAACTTTGTGTTATAATGCTTGTGTAATGATTAGTGAATAATATTTAATGATTAACGTCCCCCGTTTCCCCGTCCACTCCCGACTCCCGACTCCCGACTCCCGACGATAGACTAATGAATATCTTGTCCTTACAGGCTTGCTCTGCAATCTCATCCTCATCCCCATAGGGGCGAGCATTGCTCGCCCGCCGTATCCCCGTCCTAATTTTCAATTTGCCATTTGCAACTTGCAATTCTCTCGTTCCCCGTCCACTCTCGACTGATGACTATATACTAACGACTGTCGTTTGCAAATGTACGGACAACTAAGCACGTCATATCGTCTTCAGCTCCGTATTGTTTCGCGGCGGCTTCGACCACATCGCGTGCAAGCATCTTCGCGAAGTCTTCTCCGGTGTAATCATATGCCGCAAGATACCGGCTTAACCAGTCATCGCCCGTTCCCGTTACCCCGTCACTGACGATTACCGCAAAACTTCCGGGGTTTAGCCTTAGTTCCGCGCGGTCGGGAATTTCCTCGCCCAGCCCGGCGGACAGCGATTCTCCGCACACGCGTCTTACTACGCTTCCCTCTTTAATGTAACTTGGCGCGGCTCCGAATTTGTATATCTCTGCATTCCCGTTCCACAGGTCAACACGCAGCAGGTCAATTGTTGCGCAGCCGCCTAACTCCTCACCGCGCATTGTCATAATCGCAGAGAGTATATGCAGCGCGGTTTGAGGCTCCACGCCGGCTTTCAAAAACCGTTCCAACACTCGCGTAGCGGTTTGACTGTCACGGGAAGCTCCGTCCCCGCTTCCCATTCCGTCGGAAAGCGTAACGCATAAGAATCCGTCGTCGGTCTTGAAAAACGCTCCGTTATCGCCGCTGATGTCCTCACCGCGCTTACGAAGCGAGGCAACTCCGATCGTAGCTTTAAGCGGTTCGGTTTCTACAAGATATACCGCATCATCACCGTCGCCGGAGTGCGATAACCGGCATTCCGCAGCCTCGGATATACGTATCGTCCAGTCGCTTAATCTCCGCAGCGAACGAATATCTCCGGTTATTTCCGCGCGGATACGTTTTCCGGTATCGGCAAACACCGCCGCCCGTGCGTCAATCGCAGACGCTGTTAAGAACGCGTTTATCTTGCTCTCCGTGAGTGCGGCGCGCTCATCTGATTCAGCGTCCGCCGGGAAGGTCTCAGCTACCCCGTAAAGCACATTAGACAGATCCTTGAACCGCGAATACAGCGATTCTTTCCTGTCGCTAAGCCTTGCGCGGTATTGACGGCGCATAAGCATCGCTTTAAGCTCTGTATTAACTGATGCTACATAATTACGCAGGTCTATGCACGTATCGCGGAACCTCATAGGGAAGTCGTCCGCCGCAAGCTCGCCTTTCGCCAGCATCAGCGGAGTAACATCGTTCATTATCCCGAACGTATCATTATAATTCTTATGCCAGCACTGTCCGCTCCGACCGCATCCCCGGCAAACGGTGTCGGATGCAACATCAAATACCGTAGCCGCGTCATTGTCGTTCCGTCCGCCCTCAACGTTCTGTTTAAGAATATCGTAAACCTCGTCAAATGCCGCCGCCGCCGCTTCCGTCCGTTGTTTTGCGTACCGTGCGGCAAACGACGCTCCCGTTTCCGCCGCTTCTCCGCCAAGAAATCTGTCTTTCCACGTTTTAAGCATGGAACCGGGAATCAGCATAAATATCACGCTTGCCGCAAACGTCTCGTATAAAACCGCATCACTGGACGGATTAGACCAGTTCCACAGCGCGGCGGCGGCATTAGTCAGTATGTACACTGCGGTAAATATAAGTCTGCTGCTCTTGCAAAAAACTCCTGCAATCAGCCCGGCAAGCGCGTATGCCGCTACAAAGAACGGTTCTCCTCCCGCCGCCGCGTCAAGCGCCGCGCCGAACGCAACCCCCGACGCGCATCCCCACGCCATTCCTCCCTTATATCCGGCGGACATCACAAGTATCACCGCTATTACCCGACCGGGCGAGATCAATCCCGCAACCCTGATCGGGGCAAATGCCGCAAAAAGTGTAGCAAGAAATATCAAAAGACTTACCCTTCTCCTCACCGCAGGTTCCGCCGCGCGTAAAGTTTTTGGCAGATTGTCCGCCGCCGCGTTGCCCCCAAGCAGCACCGTCTGGTAGAAGAACGCGCATCCAGCCGCCAGAACTACTTCCGTCACATAGTACGCCGTAGCTCCAAGCGTCCAGTTATCGCGCGCCGCGTAGACAAAACCGATACACGCGGTCATAAACGCGGCGTTTACGGGTGCGAACCAGCTGCGCTCGGCGAACTCAGAACCGCGGAAAACCGTAGACGCGGCAAATATTATCACCGCTATGGCGGTATACTTCAGCGCCCAGTTGAATCCGCCCGCTCCAACCGCTCCGGCGGCAACGCCGAGCAGCGATGCGATGCCGGGTATCCCCGCTCCGCTTGCCGCAACGAATCCGACCCCAAACGGCGCATATTCGCCAAATATCCGTGCAGAACCGAACACCGCGCCGAGTATAAACCTCAAGGCATAGTTCAGCAGCTTTTTTTGCGCCGTCGTCAATTTGAAATTGAACAATCCTCGCGCCCTGTAAAATGCGCCGTTTATCTTCTGTTGTATCACTTGCACGTCCTCCGTGTGTAAACATAAGTATGTAGTGTATAAATTATAGTAAACCAATTAATCGGATTTTGTCTTTTCAGGTACATGCCAAAAATTTTCTTGCAACACATATCTGGATATGCTATAATACACTCAGACTATGGGGATTAATTTTCATTTTTCCGCCAACAGGCGTCACAGTCTCACATCCAACTAACTACGCCAATACCTACCTACTTTCGGAGGCTTTTCTTATGGCTTCTAAAATTGAAATCAAGCTCAGGCTGCGCGATGCGGATCAGGCTCACCGCCTGATGTCCGACGAATTTTTCACGCGCTATATGAAAGACCGTTTCCGTGAACGCTACACCGTCGGTTCATTCTACGACACTGCCGACGGAGAGCTTGCCGCCGCTAACCGCACTTTGCGTGTCAGAAAAATAAATAACATTAACGTCGCCGATTTGAAAGAGGGCTTTGCCGACCAATCAGGATTTTTCTACGGGGAACAATGGCTTTGCCAGTTCAACGGCGTTGAAACTGTACTCGCGGATTTTGAAGAGCGCGGAGCACCGCACATTGAAATCAGCAGTCCGCTTATTCAGGTACGCACATTCGCCTCTACACGGCACACCGTTACTCTCTATATGCCCGACCGTGTACGTATGGAACTTTCCTTTGACGTCAACGACGACAATTCCGCGCGAATGGGTTTGGAGCTTCTTTACGGCGCGGGAAGAGAACTAATAAGCTATGTTGATGAACTACGGAGGGAAAAACAAATATGAAATCTTTCAGTGAAAGCTACTCCAAAGCCGGAGTAGACATTACAGCTGGATATGACAGCGTCGAAAAATTCAAGGACTACGTCAAAAGTACTTTCACGCCGGAAGTTATCGGCGGTATCGGGGGCTTCGGCGGTATGATAGCTCCGAACCTCACCGGTATCGCGGAACCTATACTCGTTTCCGGAACAGACGGGGTCGGAACCAAAATCCGCCTTGCTCAGCTTGCCGGCATACACGGCACTATCGGAATTGACTGCGTTGCAATGTGCGTTAACGACATTATATGCTGCGGCGCGCGACCGATGTTCTTTCTTGATTACATCGCTATGGGTAAAAATGTTCCAGACCGCACCGCCGAAATAGTCAAAGGCGTTGCCGAAGGCTGCAGTCAGGCTGGCGCGGCTCTTGTCGGCGGCGAATGCGCGGAACATCCGGGGCTGATGGCGGATGACGATTACGACCTCGCCGGATTCGCTGTCGGTCTTGCTGACAAATCCAAAATGATTGACGGAAGCAAAATTCAGGAGGGCGATCTCCTTGTTGCGCTGCCGAGCAGCGGACTGCATTCTAATGGTTTCTCTCTCGTCCGCAAGGTATTCGACATTGAGAACCTTGATCCTGCTTCCGCGCTTATGACCGAACTTCTCACTCCGACTAAAATATACGTTTCAGAGCTTTCATCGCTTATGAGCAACCTTGAAGTCCGGGGCGTCAGCCACATAACCGGCGGCGGACTTATCGAAAACGTTCCGCGAATGCTGCCCGACGGAATTAAAGCTGTTATTGATACTAAGACTTGGACTCCCCCGGAGATTTTCTTAAAGCTCCAGGCAGCAGGCGATATTCCTCAGCGTGATATGTACAACACCTTTAACATGGGCGTTGGAATGGTGCTCGCCGTTCCGGCACAATCAAACGTCAGCGGTCTGAACGTTATCGGCGTCTGTGAACACGGCGAAGGAGTAGAGTTAAAATGGTAAGAACTGCTGTGCTTGTCAGCGGCGGCGGGACTAACCTGCAAGCACTTATCGACGCCAAAGCTTGCGGCGGGCTTC
>JAITQY010000176.1 GCA_031288675.1 Oscillospiraceae bacterium
TATAAGCATATCAAGAACCTCTGTATATGTTTTCTTGAGGAATGTCTGAGGCATTTAGCGACTTAGTGCGCCCATCCTTGAAAAACAGCTTACAATGGATAACGCCTTCAAATAACACGCGTTCTTGCGAGTTCTCACAAAACAAGTCTGCAAACAGCAAAGCATAGCCGTTTTCTAACTTCTCAAAGGAAGCTGCGACGCAGCAAACCCCAAAGTGTATGCAATCAGTACATACTGTTTTCATAAAACTATATCCTCCGGCAGAACTCTCTCGCCGGAATACTCCGTGCGGTAGTAATTGCGCTTCCCGTCGCCGCTGAACCACAGCGTATTATTTGGCACATTACGCGCTGTATCACCGTACCCGAGCCACGTCATTACAACGCCTACAGCAACGTCTACGCTCTCCTGCGACGGGGTTATGCGCGCGTCATAGCCGTAGTACTGGTTAGGCGCGCTGACTACCTCTGCCGGAGTATCCGCATAGCCATAATCTACGCGGTTTACTACAGTCCACGCGGCGGCTGTCTTATCCGTCAAATCGCCCGAGTAGCACTCACCGTCAAGCATTTTGGCAATCTCATACGCGCTTACGCGTATGTACGCCAGCTCGTCGGAAGTCGGCAGTTGACGCGCTTTCTTCGGTCGTTTCAGGCTCCGCAGCGCTGTTTGTTCAACCCGCTGTGATTGCGCCGCTTCTCCTGTCCACTCTTGACTGCCGACTAATTCCTGCCGACTACTTTGGCTAACGCCTATGCTGTAAATCCAGCCGCAGAACGCCACCGTAGCCGCTATAAGCGTTAGTCCAAACAATATTATCTCCGCGCGCTTCATCACCCGCGCTATCATACATTTCTTAGGCATTTTCTTCTCCTGTTTCAATCAGCGTTACCCCTCTTAGACTCGGCACATACTCCCCGAAGTATAAAATTTCCGCTTTTTCTCTTGACTTAACGGCTTCCTCGAGAGTATCGTAATATCCGAGGGTTATTCCTTTTCGGTCTACCATTATTCTTGCTCTATATCTGCCTTTCGGAGCATAACTTACGCCTAACACACCCGTTTGACTGTTCTTTGATACGCTTGAGTTCCGAGCGTTTTCCTTTGGGGAGCATAACCTCAAATTGCAGCGGCGATTGTCTAATGGGTTTCCGTTGATATGGTCTACAACTTTGTCATCCTCGGGATTGAGCAAAAAGCGCGATAGCTTTATGACTTTTTTGTTAATATTCGCCACTGGATACCCCGTCTTTGATTTGCTCCAAGAATGAGAAGCTACCTGCTCAAAATCTTGAATATCGAAGTCAAATGTTTCCCCAGAAGTCATTTTTGCGGTAACTACTGCACCTTGTACGGTAAAAGTGTTTGTATTTTTGCGGGGCTTAGGTTCGCATGAGCTGTGAGTATACATTCGCAAATAATGCTTATTGCAGTAAGGGTTTCCCCGAAAGGAAGATGAAAACTTGTCACCGCAGTAGCAACACACTTTTTTATCAATCGTTGAGTTCATAAAGCGTAACCTCCACTCTTGCGTCTTCAGAATATCTCTTCTCCCCGCTTATTTTTGCAATGCGCGCGTCATCTGTGTAGGCAACCCCATTTAGCGCGTCTGAAATCGCTTTAATCACGTTGTCGATATCCCCTTTCGTGATTTTGTATTTCCCAGCCGCTATTTGTTCCCTATCCGCTTTCTTTACGCTTTTTGGAATGGGGTAAAATGCTTTAATATCAAGCCATATCGCCCCGTCCCGCAGCATTGGAAAATTAGCTTGCCGGTATGCTAACCGCACCCAATTTTCGTATTGCACGGTTTCGGCAGGAGTACGTACATTAACGTGACCTCCGCGCGAGCTGAACTTAGGACGCTGTTTCCCGCGCGGCGCTCCCGCGACTGTAAATGTTGCCGTCATTGCCTTTGCTCCATATATTTGATTAATTCGTTTATCTCTTCGTCTCTCAGCGTTTCAATCCCGAGTTCTCTCGCTTCGGTCACTGTCCCCTCAATCAATCGGGAAAACTCTTTGCTGTCAAGCTCGCTTGTCCGCTTGTACAACAGATAGCAGGTAAACTGCTTTTTGTTTTCCGTCTTGTGTCCTATAGCCCTTGTGTACTTGTAGAATTTAGCAGGGTCTATCGCCGAAAGCATTTTGAAGCCTATTACCGCGCCCGTATCGTCCGTTGCGACCGTCCCGTAATCAAGATTAAGGTTACGCTTTGTTTCTTCAAATCCCGCCCGAAGTTTAGACGCTATTTCGCCGACCAGTACGTGGAAATAAGCGTTAGCGTCAAGACTTCGTTTTTGCTTTACCGCCGTGATTTTGTATTCGCCAGCCTTGAACTTTTCGGCGAACTCCTTAGCGTCGTCCGGAGAGGTTTCAAGTATCAGCGCCGTTCCTGCGGTCATACAAGCGTTAATCTTCATCGTCTAAAAAGGGAGTTGGTCGTCTTGGATTTCCGAGAACTGCACAGACTGCTCTTTGTAGCTTGCCGGATAATCTCCGTAAGAGCCGCTTACGCCTCCGTTGCTTGCGGCAAGCCTTTTAATCTCCGGCGCGGTATATTCGTTTATGCGCGATATATCGCGTACGTACATCAGCTTGCACGCCGTTTTTAGGCTTCCGTTTTTGTCAAGGTATTCCTCTTCGCCGAACAGTCCGGCGAAGAGCTTGCGCTTAAACCAATCAAAAGAGAAATCCCAATTGGCATTATTTCCGTCCTCAAGAGCCTTGATAAAGCCCTTGAAGAATGATATAGACTGCTCGTTGCCCTCCGCGCCCGTCATCTGACGGTATACGCCGCGCCACTGACCGCCGGAGTTCTTGTTACGCTCCCACTGCTTGTAATAGTAGTTTGCGCACTCACCCTGCGCTATGTCAAACTCTACTACAAACATTTCGTTTCCGTTTTTGGATTGCTTCGCGGTAACGTTCTTGATTTCGCAGACGTATACGCCCGGGTCAATACGCTGGAAATCGCTTTGCGCCGGCTCAACGTCCTTGTAGTTCGCCGGAGGCGTCCACCGGCTATTGCTACTGTTGTTGTTATACATTTGTCTTATCTCCTTTTTTAGGTATTAGGCAGTAGGTGTTAGGTATTAGGGGACGGGAGTAACGTTCTTTCGTCTCCTAACTCCTATTACCTATGTCCTGTCTCCTATGTTGTTATTGTTGTGTAATCCGTAATAAGTCCGGATTGCGTTGTCTATAATCAGCAGGTCGTTATCTATCGCGTCTGTATCGAACATTCCGACCGGCGTTTTGGCTATGTCGCGCCCGGTTGTATTTTTGGTTAGAAAAACATATTGTCCGTCTACAATGGTTGACCTGAAAACGATTGAAAGCATACCCGGAATAGATACCTTTTCGTTTAGGAGTTTACCAATCGTTTTTGGTTCGATGTTCCCGTTGTCGTCGGTATCTTCGTGCATCGTAAAATACACGATTTTATCCTCCGGCAGACCTGCGCCTATAAAGCAGATTAAATCCCAAAATCTATCCGCTATGTCGTTATATAATTCGTAGACCTGATTTCCCTTGCCGCCGCGATGATTCCGCATAAAATAATTTGTGATAAGGTACCCCGCGTCGTCAATCATTATCGACTTAGCTTTTGACGCGTACAGAGCCTTTTTTATGCTCTCATAGTCGTCACTGAAATACACCTTAGCGGGTTCGCCGTCCGCGCGGAAAGGAAGCTGTTTGGTACTTTGCGCGGATATTATCCCAAGCCTCAAAGGAAACTTGGCATAATTGCGCATTGAATAACTTTTGCCCGTGCTTGTCCGTCCGCATATCAATACCGGTATTGCCATTTGTTATATCTCCTTACTTTACTATTATCTCAAAGACGTCTTCTCCGGCTGTTACCGTTACTCCCGCTACGGTCTCGCCGTCTTCGGTGGTCGCTCCGTCTTCTGTGATGACAAGCGTCTTTTTAAGCTCGCCCCATCGCGGAGCTTCCGTTACCTTTATGTAATCTTCTCTGCCGGTTGCTTTCAACCATTTAAGCAGGGCGTCCGCGTCCGTCTCCGTCTTTAAGCCGCCCTTTTTCATTTTTAGGGTGCCGGATAAAAGAGCGTATTGCGCCTGCGTCTTGGTTTCCTTGTGCGGTACGGTGAAAAAATAATCCCTTAGCGCGTTTTGCAGAAACTCCGTCTTGGTTTCAAGCGACTTAGCTTCGGCGGCGAGCTTGCCGTTTATCCGCGCTATCATATCATCAGCTATAGCTTTCAGCCGGTCATACTCCGTGCGTCTCGCAGCTATCTTGCGTACCGCCCAGTCGGCTTTAATGTCATCGTCAATGACAAATGCCGGCTTAGCTTGTTCGCCGTCTTCGGGGACTGTTCTTGTGTTGTCATAGTCCCAATCGTCATACTCGATTTCAATGCCGATTTTATTTTCTATCATTTGTTGAACCTCTTTCATTTTTTTAGTAATTCAAGAAATTTACTGAGGATTTGCCTTGACATCCGCTCCTGCGTGTGGTATAATACACGTGTTGTATTCCTTTTTGCTTTATTCCGTGTCTGACGTTGCCGCGTCAGGCGCGGTTCTTTCTTTTCGCCAGCGACGCTATACGCGCTATCGCGTCTGCCGGGGTGTGACCGTCCCATTTAGGCGCAAACTCACGCTCCGGTACTTCAAAAATATCCCAATACGGATCTATGTCATAATGATATGTAGCCACTCCGTCCGGCGTGTACACCCCGACGATAAACATACCGTCGTACATTGTACCGTCATCGTGTTTTTTTGATTTCCAAGCATAATCTTTGTGTGACGCGCACACAACACTGAACAATACCGCGCGGTGATGATATAACTCGTTGAACGTGTGATAGCCGTCGCGAAGCTCACCAATGCCGCCGCTCGGTATCTTGATATTTGTTACGGGTTCCGTTCCGTCCACAGACACCTCCGTATCCAGCGCAAGGTAAATCGCAGGACAAGCCGCGTAGTAGTAGGTCACGTCGTAGTTGTACACATAGCCAACCGTGTACACAATGCCCGCATAGTCCGAGTTGTCCGCGCAAGGAGAGCGCAACCACCAATAAGCAGTGACATTAGGGATTACGTCGCTGTTGCGGATATATTCTTTTTCGGATAGCAAAAATACTTTATCACCGTCGCCTGTGATGTAGTCGCCGGTGTACGGCAATAGCGCATAGGGGTCAGCGGCTGTACTAATCAGCCCCTTAAAAAATCCGTTTAGCTCCGCGCGGATTGTGCTGCCCATCCACGAGTTACAGTTGTTTTCGTCAAACGGCAGTCTGTCCGGCAGGACACCCGCCATTAGGCATATCCTGCCCGCGTCGCCGTCCTGAACGTCATCAAGGGCTATCCAGTCATAGCCCGCAAAGTTGAATTTCTCGCCGCGTGCAAGGGTTTTAATGGTTTTAGTCATTGTTGTTCTCCTTTTTTACTTTTAGCGTGCCATTCCTTTATCCGGCTAAATACATCCTCAGCTGTCAGCCATCCTCTTACCTCGTCCCACCCCTCTTCCTCCGGTGTGAGCAGCCCCATTATTTCTAATAGTCCGTCTTCACTGCCGTATCCGTCGTCGATTCCAGACACAACGCGCAGCCCGTCATCGTCTTCTACTTCGAGTTGACCCGCCGCAGATGAGATACTACGTTTAGTACGTTAGTCGGATTCTATCCCTGCATCGTCAAGCATTGCGTGGAGCTTTTGCATTTCGGTCATACCATACCTGCGGCTATAGCGTATGCCTCCGTAAATGCGCAGGATGCGGAAGCCGCCATTTTTTCGTTTACCGTCAGCCGGTAGTTGCGCGTGGTTTCCAGCATCCGACAGTTCTCGTCCTTGTCGGCTTCTTTGAGCGTATTTATCCGCGCTTCGTCCGCTTCCTTTACCGCCTCCACCGCTCGTGTCAGCAGGTTTTCTAAATTGGTCATTGTTGTATTCTCCTTGTTGTTATTGTTTTCCTCCGTACACTCGTGACTGTAGACTATCAGACTACCGACCGTCTTCACATCGTGACTATAACCTTCTTGCTTTCAATCAGGTTTGCCAGCTTTTCACGCAGATACTCCGCTATAGTCGCCTTAGCGGTCAGCTTCCACGCGCCCCCGTCCGCGCCTGTCAAAGATACCCTGCCGTTATCGTGGAACCGCAGCAGAAATTCGCTTGCCGGCTGCTCTACCTCTATAAACGTCCGGAAAGGACGAAGTTTAACTCTCGGGCGTACTTTTTCGTTTGACAGCGTCGCTACGCCCTTAACTACCGTCACGCTCTGCGACAGCCCGTTATCTACGGCGCTGACTTCGGTCTTATCTGTGACTTTGGAGCATAACCCGATTACATACTCCAAATCATCCGAAACCACGTATTTAGTTTGCAGTGTGATAATTGCCGCTTCGGTATCAGCCATACCGAAATCAAACTCATGGTTGTCGCTTTTTGAGCTGTAGAGACTGCGGCGCGAGAAATCCACCTCATAACTGCCGATTACCGTTACCAAATTATAATCTGCTACATTTACAAATAGCGGAAACGTGGCGGCGTTGCGGTCTATTTCGGCTTGCAGCATATCGCACAAGCCGGACAGCGTATGCAATCGGCTGAACTCGTTTGCAACGTTAAAACTTAACTTCTCTTTCGCCAGTGCCTGCTCGTGCAGAAGGACGCTTAACTCGGCGTCCTGCTTTTCTTTTTCAAGCGCAAAGTCCGGCGACATAGGTATTGCCTGTTCATACCCTTTCAGTATGTATTTGGCGCCCTCTGCTTCCGCGACGGGAGGTCTTACGAGGTCTACAATCTTTTGGATTGCGTTTGCTTCAATCATTTTCTTTTGTTCCTTTCTTAGTATTTAGTCTGTTAGCAGACAGTCGGCAGTGGACGATGGGTACGTTCTTGCGTCTCCTAACTCCTACGCCCTACTGCCTACCGCCTATTACGCCATCAGCTTAAGTATTGCCGGCTCGGACTGCTCTTCGCCGTCTGCGTTCAGTTGTCCGGGTACCTGCGCCGTAGGCTCGTACACCATTACGCCGTCGCCCGTTTTGGCAAACACCAGTTGACTGCTGATTTTTACCGTCGGTGCGAGATTTGACGTTACTTCCGTTCTGAATATAACGTCTTCTCTGTCGCCCGACGGTATGAACTCCACCGTCAGCTTCAACTTCCGTTTAGCTGTCGGGTCTGTGTTCGGGTCGAGTATATTGTCGATGATTTTCTTCATCTCATAGTCCACCCGCTCCTTAATCGCGCCGCTCTTCATATCCAGCAGCGACTTCGTCTCTGTTGTCTTTTGCATCGTTAGTTCTCCTTTCTTTGGTTTATAACTTAGGCGGCTTGCTCCGCTTCAGTCCTTGCCTGTATTTGTAATGCGACCTTAGTCGCGTTACGGCGTATCCTCAAAGCCTGTTCACCCGTAGGGAACGGCATAGCGATTGTGATAACCGCTCCGTTATCACAGATTAGACGCTCCGCTCCGTCAGGTGTTTTCTCGCGCCGGAATGCCAGCGCGCACTGATAGTCTGTTATGGTTTTGCTCATTGCCATCACCTCCGTTTAATCCTATGCGTCGTCTGCTTGTACAGTTGACGGATTATCATCGTCAGCAGGCATAAGCAATTCATCTATTGTGCAATGGTATATATTGGCAACTTTCGGTAGCAAGTACGCGCTCGGATAGCTTTCTCCAAGCTCCCACTGCGACACTGCGCCTTGGGTTAGTCCTAAATACTCTGCTACTGCGCACTGAGACAACCCTGATAATAATCTCATTTTTCTGAAATTCACGTTATTTCTCCTTGTTTTAATAGTGACACTATTATAATAACACGAGCATTCGCGTTGTCAATAGTATTTCTATTAAAAATTAAAAAAATTTAATTAAGGGTTGACAGACATTAGCCTAGCTATTATTATTGTCTTGCGAGGTGGTGAATTATGGGTAATAATATTAGGAAAATGCGCAAGTCGTTAGGCTTATCTCAGAGTGAATTCGCACTGAAAACAAATGTCCATCAAACTGCTGTAAGTCAATGGGAAACCGGAAGAACTAATCCGGATATGTCACAAGCAATTCAAATCGCAGAAATCTTTGGAGTCAGCACCGACTATATACTCGGACGCGCCGAAGACACGGTTACTACCAGCAAGACCGAACCAAACGATGAAGATATACGCTTTGCTCTTTTTGGAGAGGTCGGCGATATATCCGACGCCGCCTATGAAGAAATCAAACGCATGGCGCCTGTTATCCTTGAAATGGAGAGAAAAAAACGCGAGCAAAAATGAACAACCTTGACCTGTACAAAACCGCCGAGAGTTACGGGATGACAGTAATTTCGGCGCATATACCCGTCGCGCAAGCCGTGTCATATCCTGTCGGAAACGGCTATATAGTTTTGGATAGGTCTCTGCAAGGTCGGAAGGAGCGCGAATGTTTGGTTCACGAAATAGGACACTGTTCAACTGGCGCGTTTTATGCGCTTAATTCTCCTCGCGGGTGCCGTGAACGCTTGGAATATCGTGCAAACGCTAAATCTTTTGAGCTTTTTCTGCCTCCGAAAATCATTCAAAACGCGATTGACGACGGAATTACAGAGCTTTACGATTTATCAGAACATTTTGGCTTATCTGAGAAGTTTATTCGTTCTGCTATAGAATATTGGACGAACCGTCGCGGAGTTGTTTTTGTCATAAAACAATAGTCTGCTAAAAATACAGATTTTAACAGAAGAAAATTTTGATTAGGAAAAAGCGGTAAACATTATGAAAAAGACTACGATATGGTTTATAATCGGTGCGGTTTTGTTTATCGCCGCCGCGTTCGCGCTTGGCGTATACGTAGGTATGACGGAAGATTATCCGCCGCACCGAACGCCGTCATTTCCTGACGACTTGTTTGACAAATTGTCAATTCCCGTCTGGAATGTGGAAGATGTAAATAGTAATACCAACGGCAATTGCGTCACCGCTCTTTTTTATTTGATTGAAAACGACGATACAAAGACATCTGCCGAAACGGCAGACCCTGCTTTGGTTATCAAATCCCCTTGGGATTATTACGGAAAGATTATAGCTGTTTCTGGTTATGTGATATTGATTGATGACTATCCTCCGGGTAGCGA
>JAITQY010000179.1 GCA_031288675.1 Oscillospiraceae bacterium
ATTAGTTCTGCTGCTGGTTCTTACGGCTGTATTAGGTATCGGCGGTCAGGCAATCGCCCTCGAATCGGACATTGAGAATTTAGAAGAGAGTGCAGAGGACGAGGTCAGCGGATTTACGCGCAACTATACGGAGTATCTTAGCAGCACGGCTGTATACGTAATATTTGTGGAGGATACAAATTGGTATAGCGGTGATAACTATGTAACTGTGCGTTTCTATCAATCACAAGGACCGACTTCCGTAACTGCTAAAGTTGAATATCTAAGCGGAAGTTCTTGGGTTCTTGCAAACAGCAGTACACTTGATACAGGAGATTCGTTCGGCGCCAGCATACCGGGCGGCGCAACTTTCAGGGTCAACGCTAAAAAAAGCACGGGAAACAGCGGCGATGTAACTTTAAGGGTTACGTTAGAAGACTAACATACGTTTTTATTTGCAGATTGCGCTATGCGTAATCTGCAAATTTTTACGGTAATAGTGAGGTGAACCGGATAGTGAAAATATCCTCGTATAAAATGAAATGGATTGCTTTGATCGCTATGACATTAGCCCACATAGAGGTTGTAATAGGGCAGTGGGTAATAATCCCCTTATGGCAAGACAACCTTGCGATAAGTATGTGGATAATGAGGTCATTGACGATTATAGGCAGGCTCGCGTTTCCTCTGTTTGCTTTCCTTATTGCGGAGGGGTGCCGTAATACAAAGAGTATGCTGCGGTACATCGGACGTCTTTTGTTGTTTGCGGTTATTTCACAACCGTTTTTCTATATTGCTAACTATTATCCGGATTTAACCGCGTCGTCCGCCGCGGAGGGCGTCAGCCGCGCTTTCCGCAGTGTATTACGGCTTAGGCTGACAAACGTTATGACGACGCTGACGCTTGGCGCGTGCTGTATATTTGCTTTTCAAAAACTTCGGACTTCAAAGTACAGCGGGCAGAAATGGATAATAATTTTAATTGTTCTCATTGCCTGTATACTCGCGGCGGTTATCAAGACCGACTATAGCTGGTTTGGGGTCGCTCTGATATTCGGCTTATATATCGTTAAAAATAAAACGGTTCGGTTTGCTTTGGTGACTTCGTGGAGTTTTGCCGCCTATATGATTATAGCGGCATATAACGGAACGACGCTTACATGGATTCGCTCAGGTGCGAGTGCGGTGGAACACGCACTGCTGTTCGCGGCGAGTTGTTCATCTGTTATCCTTATGAACAACTACACAAGCGTCCGCCATAAAAAAACAAAATGGTTTTTTTACATTTATTATCCAGCTCACTTTATCATACTGGTATTGGTCAATACTGCGCTTAGGAAAGTATTGGACTGAAAAAGCGGACGGTGAAAAAATTATTTTTGCTCCGGCAGAAAAAATCTCTTGACAAACTTCGTAGTTTGGTGGTATAATATAACCGTAACAAATCAGAGAGTAAATTGCGGTTACGCGGTTGCCGACACGGTCGGTTGGTTAAGCTCCCCGAAGCGTTAACTTTAATTATGAAAGGAGTGGTTGTTTTTGAAATCGGATACTATGACAGCCACTCGCGCATTGGGCATCTAAGTGCATTCAATGCGGCTGGCTCAATCAAAAGTGGTTAGTCAAACGTCCTCGCCGGATTCGGCGGGGACGTTTTTGTCCTTAAAAATTAAAAAAATACTTGACAAAACACAAAATGAATGATATACTATCTTAACAAGAATAACTATCGTTATTGGTTAGCTTCAGGAGGATAACAGGTGAAACAAGTCAGACACAGCGATAAACGTGACGCTATTTTAACAGCTTTACGGAATACTAAGGAACACCCGTCGGCGGAAACGCTTTACGAGTCGCTGAAGAAAACCATTCCTGACCTTAGTCTCGGTACGGTATACCGCAACCTTTCAAAGTTCAAAGAAGACGGCGCTATCATCGCGGTCAGTACGGTTAACGGTCAGGAGCGCTATGACGCGGATATTTCACGGCACGACCACTTTATTTGCGGCGGTTGCGGCGCGGTGATTGATGTGCAGGAAAATAGTGTCTGCGAAAACAACGTTCCGGACGGGTTTAAGGTCACACGGATAGAAACCGTATATCGTGGTTTATGTTCAAATTGCGTTGATAATTAATTTAATATATCAAAATTTCTATTTTAATCTTAGGAGGACGAAAAATGAAAAAGTGGGTTTGCAAAGTCTGCGGTTACGTACACGAGGGCAACGAGCCTCCGGCGGAGTGTCCGGTCTGTCATGTCGGCGCGGATCAGTTCAATGAAGTCGGCGGAGCCAAGAAAGAATATCCGGCGGAACACGTTATCGGCGTAGGCGCAAAAGACAAGATCGACGCTTGGGTATATCAGGGATTAGTGGATAACTTCAACGGCGAGTGTACGGAAGTAGGAATGTACCTTGCAATGAGCCGTGCGGCTGACCGTGAGGGGTATCCGGAGATTGCGGAGGCGTTCAAACGTTATGCTTTTGAAGAGGCTGAACACGCGGCTAAGTTCGCGGAGCTGCTTGGTGAGGTCGTGTCACCCAGCACTAAAGTCAACTTAGAGAAGCGCGCAATGGCGGAAGCCGGAGCTACAGGCGGCAAATTCGAGATTGCAAAAAAAGCAAAGGAACTCAACTATGACGCGATTCACGACACCGTACACGAGATGGCCCGCGATGAGGCTCGGCACGGACGCGGATTTGAAGGTCTTTTGGCGCGGTATTTTGCCTGATTCCCGTTCGGGGAACACAATATATATTAAACAGGGAGAGGCAACATGCCGTTCCCTGTTTATGTCAGCGTAAATTTTAGCTCAATGCCGCCGGTAAAAACGGCTGAGTCAAAATTCTTCTTTTATGTGTTCCACAAAATCTTTTACGTCATTGAACTCAAGGTACACTGACGCGAAGCGAACGTAAGCGACCTCGTCAAGGTTTTTCAGTTTGTTCATCACAAGTTTGCCGATTTCGTTGGTAGGTATTTCGCTCTTATTCAGGGAGTGCAGTTCGCGTTCAATTTCGTCGGTAACTTTAATCATCATCTCGGAACTGACCGGACGCTTCCGGCATGCGCGCTGTAAGCCGCTCATAAGCTTAGTGCGCTCGAAATCCTGACGGGTGCCGTCCTTTTTGACGACTATCATCGGCTGGTCGGTGGTTTCATATGTCGTGAAGCGGTTGCCGCACTCTAAACACTCCCGTCTGCGCCGAATGGAATTCTCCACCGGTCGGGAGTCCAGCACTTTACTTTCCGGATGCGCGCAAAACGGACATCGCATTTTGTTATACTCCTATTTTGTGATTATTATCGAAGGTCTTTGCGCGGCGAACTTGGCACGGGATATTGGGTACGCGCTTCTTGCGGTCAAAAGTTCCCTGTTCAGTATTTTATTACCGCTTGAACGCGATTATATAAAGTGCTACAATATCTTTATGCTACATATGAAAGTACTCAAGTGGTCTCTTGACGCTTTGAATTTAATACTCGCGGTCGCGTTCCTTATGTTCGCCGGCGGATTAGAACCCGCCGCGCGTGAGCTTTTCGCCGTTGCTCCGCTTGCGCCGCTATTCGGAATAATAGCGTCCGCGTATATTTTTGACACGCTCTAACGCGTCCGCAAGCATTGACTTCGGACACGCCGCGTTAAAACGCTGAAAACCTTCGCCCTCCGGTCCGAACATAGTTCCACCGTCTAACCACAGCCGCGCCTCTTGTACAAGTGCGCGGTCAAGTTTATCTTGCGGAACGTTCCACGCGCGGAAATCTGTCCACAGCAGGTATGTGGCTTCAGGCACGACCAGTTTTAGCTCCGGCATATTGACGCGCAGGTATTCGCGCGCAAAGTGGATGTTGTTCAGAATATACGCCCTTACCTCGTCCAGCCAATCGTCGCCGCCTGAGTACGCGGCGCGGGTGGCCTCCAAGCCCATTGCGTTTATTTGGCTTAGCCCCATAGCGTTGTATTCGTATTGGAACCGCCTGCGAAGCTTCGGGTCAGATATAAAAATATTCGACGTTGTCAGTCCGGCAATGTTAAATGACTTACTGGCGGAAGTACACGTTACCGTAAAATCCGCTGTCTCCGGTGACAGCGACGCAAACACCGTGTGAGTATTACCCGGGTAAACGAAGTCCTGATGTATCTCATCGGAAATGACCGTTAAATTATGTCTCTTGCAGATTTCAGCTATCCGCATAAGCTCATCCCGCGTCCACGACCGTCCGACCGGGTTATGCGGGTTGCAGAGGATAAGCATTTTGGCGTCCGCTGCTTTTGTCTCTAAATCGTCAAAGTCAATTTCATACCGTCCGTTTGTCAGTATCAGCGGACTGTTAACTATTCTGCGCCCCTGCATCTCGGTTGCCTCGCTGAACGGATAATAAACGGGACGCTGAATCAGCACGCCGTCGCCAGGCTCTGTAAACGCTCTTACGGCGATATGAAGCGCGTTGACAACGCCGAAGGTTTTAACGAGCCAATCCGGCTTTATGTGCCAGTTATGCCGGCGCATAAACCACTGTTGCAGGACATCCGCATACGGCGCGGTACTTTCGGTATAACCGTAGACAGGATGTTCCGCGCGCTTTAGTATCGCGGATGTGATTGCCGGCGCGACCCTGAAGTCCATATCCGCGACCCACATCGGCAAAACGTCCGCAGGGCGGCCGCGCTCCTCCGGACTGTATTTCAGGCTCTCCGTTCCGTAACGGTTTATCGGCGTATCGAAATCATATTTCATAAGTGTAATAGCGGCGCGTCTTACGTGCCGGTCTCTTTCTCAATACATATTGCGTCTTATCCTCGAAACCTTTCGAGGATATTATACCACAAAAATATGAACTTTTCACCCTGTGAATATGAATATTTTGTTAAGAAGCAATTTGCGGAGATTTTGTATTCTGCAAACCCCTATATCTGCGCTCGGTCACGGGAATTATTAGCCGCAGTTAACCGTTTACTATCAATTCTTCTGCCGTTACGTTCGGATTGTGATAACGCTTCTTTCCGATCGTAGCGGTTTGAAATTCAATCGCTTCGCGCGGACACCAGTGCAGACAGGCAAGACACTGCTCGCACCGATGCCGGAAAGATATTCTCGTACCGGCGGAGAATTCAATATTCTTTGCCGGACAAATCTTTGCGCACAGTCCGCATTTCGTACAGCGTTCGGTTACGATAAAATCTTTGTCGAACTGTGAGAAATCAGGACCTCCGTAGCTATTTGCAGACGGATTTGGCTCAATCGTCTTGCACTCCTGAATATCCTGGATTATCCGTCTGATATTAACGTCTGCCGCCGCAAGTTTAGGCGCGGGATTCGCTGCGTCCTGACCGCCGAATACGATGTAATTATCCACTGTCACAAGCTCGGCGGCATAGCTGAGCTTAATTCCGTTTTTGCCAAGCAAATCAGCCAGCAAACCTGCGCAAGCTCCGGCGGAGCCTCCGCAGGTTACTACAGCGAACACATACTTCGCATTAGGAAGTTTCAGCGTTTCAACGAATTTGCTGACCATTTTCGGCAACCCGTCCGCGAACACGGGGAACACTATCCCGACAACTTCTCCGTCGTCAACGCGTTCCTGTCCGGCGCATTCAGCGACCGGATACAGTTCCGCGCCGATGCTGTCCGCAATACGCTTCGCCGCGTCATAGCTGTTGCCCGTCCCGGAAAACCAATAGATACTTTTCATTTGTAAACGCTCCTTTTGGGAATCTGCCAAATCATCCGATAGTGACGCGCGTCATCTTCTCTTCTTTAAGCGGCGCGTCATGCTGGTCGGTCGCCGCGCCCGCGATTGCGTCTAATACGTCAAACCCACTGGTCAGCTTGCCGAACGCGGCATAGTTTCCGTTAAGGTGCGGCGCGTCGTCGGTCATAATAAAGAACTGACTGCCCGCGCTGTCTGGGTCGCTGGTGCGCGCCATAGACAGCACTCCGCGCAGATGCTTAATGTCGTTCTGAAAACCGTTCCTGGCGAACTCGCCCGGAATAGTCCAGCCCGGACCGCCTGTGCCGTCTCCGTCAGGGTCGCCGCCCTGAATCATAAAACCTGGAATGATACGGTGAAAAGTTAAACCGTCGTAAAAACCGCTCGTAGCCAGCTTAACAAAATTATCCACAGTCGCCGGGGCGGTCTCCGGATACAGTTCAGCTTTCATTGTGCCGTGCGGAGTTTCAATCGTTGCCGTAAGCTTTTCCATTTTGTGTTCCTCCGGAATGTTATATAATTAATAATAAAATCAGCTCATATTGTTTTCGTAGGCGTATCTCTTAAATTACTATGCGTTGGTTTTCGCAGATATTCGCTTACCGGTCTTTGAATACCGCGGCGATTGACCTATATGTCATATACAGGTCAGCCTTGGAGATAAGCTCCCACGGCGAGTGCATGGACAGCACTGGAACGCCCGCGTCTATGGTTTCGATGTTGCGCTTTGCCATATACAGCGCGACCGTACCGCCTCCGCCGGCGTCAACCTTGCCCAGTTCACCCATCTGCCACGCGACTTCGTTCGCGGCGAAGATACGCCGCAGCGTCGCGACCGTCTCCGCGTTTGCGTCGTTACTGCCGCTTTTGCCGCGGCTTCCGGTATACTTCATAAAACTGACGCCGTGGTTCAGCAGCGCGTTGTTTTGCTTATCGCTTACCTCCGCAAAATTCGGGTCGAACGCGTTGCATACGTCGTTGGATACGCAGAAACTCTCTGCAAAGCAGTCGTCAAGGCTCACGCCCTGACTGCGTGACAGCGCCCCCATAAAGCGCTCAAACGCCCGGGACTGCATTCCCGCAGTACCCTCGCTGCCTATTTCTTCTTTATCCACAAGCATCGTGACCGCCGTTCGCGCCGGCGTACCTTCAAAGTTACATATTGCCGTAAGCGCGGCATAGCCGCAGGCGCGGTCGTCGTGTCCGTAACCGCCGACAAGGCTGCGGTCTAAACCTACGTCACGCGCTTCGTGCGCCGGGACGATTTCAAGCTCGGCGGAAAGGAAATCTGCCTCAGTTACGCCGTACTTTTCGTTAAGCAGTTTCATAATGCCGTACTTGACCTTGTTCTTTTCTTTGTCGTCGGCGCAATCCGGGCGCGTCCCGAACAATATCTTTAAGTCTTCGCCAGGGAAAGCATCCCGAACCGTCTTTGCGCTCTGTTTCTCTCCAAGGTGCGGCAGAATATCTGTGATAACAAAACGCGGATCCGCAGGATCAGAGCCGATAGAAACCTGTACTTTCTCGCCGTCGCCGCGTATAATTACGCCGCGCAGCTCAAGCGGAATCGTATGCCACTGATATTTCTTCACGCCGCCGTAATAGTGCGTACGCAGGTAGGCGATTTCATTGTCCTCGTACAGCGGATTGGACTTTAGGTCAAGGCGCGGCGCGTCCACGTGCGCCGCCGCGACGTTGCAGCCCTCCCGTAGTGACAGCGAGCCGATTATTGCAAGATATATCGCTTTGCCGCGGTTGTTAAAGTATATTTTGTCGCCCGGCTGAACCTTTTCGCCGGTCACATACTCCCGGAAGCCGCGCGCTTTGGCGTACCCGACAGCATATTCTACGCTTTCGCGTTCCGTTTTGGCGGTGTTTAGAAACGCTTTGTAGCCCTCTGCGTAATCGCTCATAAGGGATATAAGCTCCGGTGAGGCGGTTTCGTAAATGTTCTTCGTGCTGTAAAGTAAATCGGACATTTTAAGGTGACCTCCTTGATAAAATTAAAAACGGCAAACAATCTCCATTTGCAATTTTCGTTTTGCCTGGATGTGTATTACTCTTACACTTAACTGATACAAAATATTATAAGGATATTTTTCCAGCGTCTTGCTTGTAAAGTACAGAATTAAGGAGAGCGGAGATTTTATTATTTTTTCTTATTTAATGTAACAATACCTTGCGAAATCAAACCACAAATTAAGAAAACACAACCGCCGATTAAACCCGCTTGCAGCCAATCAGAATGTAAGTTCCCCTTAAAGCCTATTATTATACAAACCAATGCTCCTATAAATAATGACGCTGCCCAAAACAGTCCCACTACATCATCAAATTTATTTTGCTTATTCATACGCTTCTCCTTCAGTTAATAAACTTACTAAATTGTAAAAGACTTGTGGAGCGGGTGATGGGAATCGAACCCACGCGGCCAGCTTGGGAAGCTGGAATTCTGCCATTGAACTACACCCGCATATTCACTCATAATATTATAGCACCCTTTATCTGTTTTTGCAAGCGATTTTTTAAGAAAAATAAAACAATTTAACCCGAATTTTCGGGTGCTCATATGCCGGTTTGAAATTTTGAGAAAATGTGCTTGCATTTAGGCGTTAAATGTGATATAATCATAAAAATAGTTTTGTAAGGCGGAGGGGTTTTATTCGGGATGATTAGGCTGGAACACGTACATGAGTCGTTTGGCAAAACAGAAGTTTTGAAAGACGTTGACCTTACCGTTAGCGAGGGCGAGAAAGTTGTTATACTCGGTCCCTCCGGCGCGGGTAAGAGCACTGCCATACGCTGTATCAACGGCTTGGAAGTCCCGACCTCCGGACTGGTATACCTTGATAACGAGCAGATGACGAACAAAAACCGCGTTCAGCTTGTGCGGAAGCACTGCGCAATGGTGTTCCAGCAGTTTAACCTTTACCCCCATATGAACGCAATGCGGAATATTACGCTTGCGCTGACAAAACTTCAGCATATGAGCAAAAAAGAAGCCGAAGACGTTGCTATGCAGTGCCTTGAAACCGTTGACTTGGCGGAGAAAGCCAAAAGCCTGCCGTCCCAGCTCTCTGGCGGTCAGCAGCAGCGCGTCGCGATTGCCCGCGCGCTCGCCACAAGGCGAAAAATACTTCTGTTTGATGAACCTACGTCCGCGCTTGACCCGGAGATGGTCGGCGAGGTGCTTAACGTAATGCTTAATCTTTCGCACGAACACGGAATCACGATGGTTATTGTCACGCACGAAATGGGATTCGCTAAACAGGCGGCGGACAGAATATTATTTATGGAGCAGGGCGAGATTACCGCGGACGAGAAACCTGACGATTTCTTCAACAATCCGCCTAACGAACGCGTTAAGCAGTTCTTGTCAAAAGTCCTGTATTGATAGTCAATGAGTTCCCGTGCAACCTGCGGGAGTCATAAAATAAATTTTTTAGGAGGCAGCAAAAATGAGCTGTAAAAAAATCGCAGCGTTATTACTTGCGCTGGCAATGATTTTTGCCCTCGCGGCTTGCGGAGGTACGAAAACCGAAGAACCCGCTTCCGCCGGTGAGAGCGGGCTTCCCGCGCAGGTTCAGGCAATCAAAGACCGCGGTACGCTGAAAATCGGCTGCAAAGAAGATGTGCCTAACTTCGGTGAACTTGATACGGCTACAGGTACGTATAAAGGACTTGAGATTGAAATCGCAAAGCTCCTCGCCAAAGAGATTTTCGGCGACAGCAGTAAAGTATCATTTCAGGGCGTTACCGCAAAGACACGCGGACCTTTGCTTGACAATAGTGACGTCGATATGATTATCGCGACTTTCACTATCACTGAGGAACGCAAGCTGACCTACAACTTCAGCGACCCGTATTATCAGGACGCGGTAGGTATGCTTGTCAAGAAGGACGGCGGAATTGCAAGCATTGCGGACTGTGACGGCAAAGTTATCGGCGTTGCGCAGTCGGCTACTAGCCGTGACGCGCTTCAGGCGGCGGCGGACGAGGCGGGCGTTTCTGTCAGCTTCAGTGAGTTCGGTACATATCCGGAGATTCAGGCGGCGCTCTTCGCGGGCAACGTTGACGTGTTCAGCGTAGACCGCTCCATTCTGCGCGGCTATCTGACCGATGACCTTATGCTGACTGACGACAAGTTCAGCCCGCAGGATTACGGCGTTGCGACTAAGTTTGAAAACAAAGAGCTTGCCGATTGGGTCAATGAGAAGATTAACGGCTGGCTCGCGGATGGCACGATCGCACAGCTGGTCGCGGACTTCAACCTGTAAACCGTGACGGGACGCGGACCTTTTGCGCCTTGGCGTTGGGAATTATTATGGAATGACAAGGCCGTTCTCTTGGACGGCTTTGTCACCACTTTGCTTGTTTCGGCGCTTGCCTTGTGCGTAGCGCTTCTGCTGGGCATAATCTTCGGACTGATGGGAACAAGCCAGAAAAAAGTTCTGCGCGGCGTTAACCGCGTCTACGTAGAGTTCTTTCAAAACATTCCGCTGCTTGTACAGGTGTTCTTCATATACAACGCTTTCCCTCTTATGGGTATACGCTGGAGTACATTTATGATAGGGGTGCTGGGCGTCGGAATATATCACGGTGCATACGTATCGGAGGTTATCAGAGCCGGCATACGCTCCATTCCGTACGGTCAGAACGATGCGGCGAAATCGCAGGGATTTAATTACTTTCAGACGATGATGTATGTCATATTGCCGCAGACGGTTAAAATCATATTGCCTCCGCTGACCAATCAGGCGGTCAACCTGATAAAGAACACTTCTGTCCTTGCCACGCTTTCGGGATTAGACCTGATGTACCGCGCGGACAGCTGGGCGTCGCAGGGTACGCTTAGCTACGGTCCTGCATATGTCTGTGCCGGAGTGCTGTACTTTATCATATGCTTTCCGCTTGCTACTTGGGCGCGGTGGTATGAGCGCCGTATTAAGTCGCGGGAACATATTCAACTTTCTGAAGCCGCCGAAAAAGAATTGATGATGATAGCGGAGGAAGTAATCGGATGATAAACGCGCTTCAGGACATCTTCACTCCTTCTAACACTAAATACCTCCTAACAGGACTGTTTTACACGATTTTAGTATCGGTGGTAACGGTAGGCGTCAGCACGCTTTTCGGCACTGTTCTTGCGCTTCTGCGCAACTACGAAAGACGCTTCATTGGCAAACTTGCCGGAGCGTACATTGAGATTTTCCGCAACACTCCGCTGTTGCTTTGGATAATGATTTGCCTGTTCGTAATGCGCTTCGGCACGACGTTTTTCCGCGGTACGTTCGGGCTGACGCTCTACACCTCATCTGTAGTTGCGGAAATTATCCGCGGCGGTCTGAACTCCATTGACAAAGGTCAGTTTGAAGCCGCGCAGTCACAGGGATTCGGCAAAATAGCCGCGTTTATATGGATCATACTTCCGCAGACTTTTATCCGCGTAGTGCCGTCGCTTATGAGCCAGGTCGTCACGACCATCAAAGATACCTCGTTCCTGTCCGGATACGCGATTGCGGAAATGTTCTACCGAAGCAAAGTTCTGCTCGCGAAGCTGCCGGGTCAGGGCGCGACGATAACGGGAACGCATACGCTTGTGACTTACGGCAGTATCGCGCTGATTTACTTCGCGGTGAACTTCAGTTTAAGCTGTATCGTACGGCTTATGATGAAGCGCACATCCGCCTGACCGCTGTTTTGCGTACACGATAAACTACCCCGAACGGACGAACCATGTTCGCCCATTTTCAAATTACCCTGCATTGATTATTAGTTATTATCGTTAAAATCTTGCTCTTGACTTTTGCTTGATTTTGTGCTATAATAAAGCGGCATAACGATTGTATGAAACTATCAGGGGAGTTTATTTACTGATGGATATTTTCGGAACGATAAGTTCAGCGGAAAACAAAGCTGCGGCTATACTGCAAAACGCCGCGCGCGAAGCGGCGGGGATATTAGACCGCGCGGCACGGGACGGCGAAGCGGCGGTTGCCGCCGCCAAAGCGAATGCCAATGCCGAAGCGGCGGAGCTTATCGCCTCCGCCCGCGGCGCAAGCGCAGTCTCTGCCGAAGATTTGGCTCGCACTACAGAGAACCGCAAGGCGATTCTTCGCTCCCGCGTGGAAAAGAAAATCCCGGACGCGGTCAGCTTCATTGTAGACAGCGTGGTGAACGGCTGATGGCTATCGTCAAAATGAAAAAAATAGCCGTCGTCGGTCTCCTCTCGGAACGAAACGCGCTTATCAAAAAACTTCAGCTTTTAGGATGTGTCCAAATCACGGAGAACCCTATTGCTGCGGACGGTAATGTCGTTCTGACCGTGCCGGTTACACGGTCGGCGGAATTATCTGCCCGTGCCTCTCAAATGAAACGCGCGCTCGAACTGCTTAACAAATACGCTCCGGTCAAAACAGGTTTGTTTCCTAATCTGCCGGTTGTCTCCGTTGACGACCTGTTCAGTCAGGACGCGGCGGAAATTGCGGACAAAGCGGCGGATAAAATATTTGACGCCGAATCAAAACTCCTTAGCAAATATTCCGATGCCGGCAAACTCGAAAATGCCAAAACCGCGCGTCTCCCGTGGGAACTTCTTGATGTGCCGCTTCATATTACCGCGACCAAAAGCGTGAGTTTCAAATTCGGAGCCGTTCCGGCTCAGAAAGACCTGCTGGAGTTCGAGGAAGCGCTTATAGCGCTCGGTGAGGTTGCGGTATTCCGCGCGGGAACAGACCGAAGTCAAAACTACATGCTTATTGCGTCGCATAACTCCGTTGCCGAACCGCTCGGTGACGTCCTGCGCGATTACAGCTTCAACCGTATATATTTCAAAGACGTTCGGGGTACGGCGGCGGAGAACATACATACTCTTGACGCTCAAATCGAAAACGCAAAAGCTGAGATTGAAGTTCTGCTTGCGGAGCTTAAATCATACGGGGAACTCCGCGGCGCTGTTCAGCTGCGGTATGATCAGCTTGAAAGCGAACTCTTTGCGGAAACATCCAAAGAACTCCTGCTTGACACAGATAAAACATTTACTTTGACCGGATGGGTCGATCTCCCCAGTCTCCCGAAACTGGAGGACGCGCTTGTTAATTTTACTTGTGCTTACGACCTGACCGACCCTGTTGACGGTGATAATGTGCCAGTTAAATTCCGCAACAACAAGCTTACCGAGCCTCTGAATATGGTTACGGAAATGTACAGCCTTCCGGCATACACCAACATTGACCCCAATCCGCTTATCGCGGTATTCTTCCCGGCTTTCTTCGGGATGATGTTCGCGGATATTGGTTACGGACTGATAGCGCTTATTGCGGGATTGATAATTCAGAAAAAAGCGCCTCGTCTTCGCGGCGCTATGGGGCAGATGAGCCACCTTGCGGTTTTCTGCGGTATTTGGGCTATAATTTGGGGCGCGGCAAGCGGCGCGTTCTTCGGGGATATAATACCGGTACTTACAAAAGTATTTACTAAAAGCGAGGTTGCGGCGTTCGATTTGCCGAGACTTATTGACCCGATGGGGGACCCCATTACCGTAATTATTATCTCACTTGTAATCGGCGCGGTACAAATTCTGTTCGGTATGGGCGTGAAGTTCTATTTGCTGTGCCGTGACGGAAATGTCTTGGAAGCGCTGCTAAGCGTTGGAAGTTGGTGGCTGCTGTTTATCGGCATTGCATTGTTTGCTTTAGGCGTTACCCCGTGGCTTGCGGTTGCGGCGGCGGTACTCGTCGCGCTTGCTCCGGTTATCCTGAACAAGTCGTTCAAGAAACTGCTCGGCGGATTAGGCAGCCTTTATGACATTACCTCATACTTCAGCGATTTGCTGTCATAT
>JAITQY010000181.1 GCA_031288675.1 Oscillospiraceae bacterium
AACTCCGCGTATCAATACGGCTTGAGGACTGCCTTCTTCTCCGCTGACTATGTTCAGAAGATTGTGGATGCCGTAGCACAGATATACATACGCGAAACCGCCGTGCCCGAACATCACAGCGTTACGTTTAGTTTTACCGCGGTGAGCGTGGCATGCGCTGTCAAACGGCATATATGCCTCCGTCTCCGTGATTCGGTAGCGAATAACCCTGCCGTCGGTACTCCGGCACAAAAGCTTGCCGAGAAGCAACGGAGCAAGCTCTTCAGCTGAACGGCTGTAAAAAGAATGCGGAATTTTCATAACAACTCCTTAGTAAGTTAAAATGCACGCAGCTATTACGTGCATTTTAACCTATTAAACGATAAAAGTCAACCCTTATATCCTATAATCATCATCAAGCTCCATCATGCCGTAGTCTAACAATAGTTTTTCCAGCTCGTCCTGTGATATAGGAGTAGGCACGACGAACATATCGTTTTCGTCTATCGCTTTTGCAAGCTGCCGGTATTCCTCCGCCTGACCGGATTCGGGACGGTACTGTATCACTGTTTGCCTGTGAATTTCAGCGTGCTGAACCACGTTGTTGCGCGGCACGAAATAAATAAGCTGAGTACCGAGCGCCTTTGCGAACGCGCGCAGCAGGTCAGTCTCGTGGTCTACGTTACGGCTGTTACAGATGATTCCGCCGAGCCTAACGTCACCTCGGGAGGCATACTTCTGCACTCCTTTAGAGATATTATTCGCCGCGTACAGCGCCATCATCTCGCCCGAAGCCACGATGTAAATTTCTTTAGCCTTGCCCTCTCTTATGGGCATTGCAAATCCGCCGCACACGACGTCGCCGAGTACGTCGTAGAACACATAATCTAAATCTTCCGTATACGCGCCGAGATTCTCCAGCATATCAATGGAGTTAATTATACCGCGTCCGGCGCATCCTACTCCGGGTTCCGGTCCTCCGGACTCCACGCACCGTATCCCGCCGAAACCCGTTTTCACAAGGTTTTCAAGCGTTATGCCTTGCCTGTTATCACGCACGGTATCAAGCACTGTTTTCTGATGCAGTCCGCCGAGCAATAGCCGGGTGCTGTCCGCTTTAGGGTCGCACCCTACGACAAGAATTTCCTTGTTAAGCTCAGTGGCAAGCCCCGCTGTCAGATTCTGAGTCGTCGTTGATTTGCCTATTCCGCCCTTGCCGTATATTGCGATTTGCCTGAGTTTTCCCATTGTTGTTTGTTTCTCCTAATATAATAAATTTATAATTTTGCCTGTGCCGTTATAAGTCAGAACATTCTTTCGATATGCGCAGTATCCGTATTGAATGTGTCGGTGCGTGCTTTAAGTTCACAAAAAATTTACGTTTATACAAAAATAACTCTTGACAAACACGTTTGTGTGTGCTATAATAGAGCTAAACTTAAATCGGATACGTGCTACAAAATCAACCGTGACAGTCCTGCCGTATATATTTCCTCAAGCATTTTCAGTCCGCCGGAATATCCTGCGACGTTGCTGTTTATTATCAGCTTCTCTATTATCGGATTGATTAGGTTGACGTAATTGCCGTGAAGTTCGCTCGACAGCGATTTGTCCCAACTTCCGCCGATTATCAGCGGAAATCCGCCGAAATCCTCCTTTTTTACGCGCTCATGTATTTCGTAGCCGTCGGTGATGAACTCAACCTCTGCTTCTATGCCGTAGTTCAGCTTCCTGAACTCCTCCCGTATCAGCGGTTGATACTCTTCCGGAGTGCGGTCGGTTATATACGCAGGCGTCGGAAACATCCCTAAGTCGTTGACAAGGAACTTCGTAAACGCAAGCGCGTACTGCGCGTCGCCGATTACTGCGAACCGCTTGGAGATTATACGCATCTCCAAAAACATATCCGCGTAACGCTCAATGAAGTAATAGTACTCCCGCTCGTATTCATCGGTTACGGCTTTGACTTTTTCTTCAGAAAGTCCGGTGAACGCCCCGACCGCCTGCAAAAATGTCGTGGATTCAAACGCGCCTACGGGCAACACAGGATAGTGCAGCAGCGGAGTATCGTAACGGTCGCTCAAAAACCTCAGCGCGTCAAGACCAGCCCACGGCGATATGAGCAGATTAAACTCTGCCGCCGGTACGCGGTCAAGCGCGGCGAGTCCGCGCCCGTAGCCGAATATGGTATTCGGCGTCAGCCCAAGCGATGCGACCAGCTTCTCTAATTCGCGAAGGTTGCCGTGCCAGTACGGATCGGTCTGCGGAGGACCGGCGAAGATATTTATAAGTCCCTTTTGCTTCTTCGGAGCGGCGGATTTCTCCGGCAGATACTGCCCGAATATCGCCTTCAGTACCCACCCGTGTCCCTCATAGTTGTTACCTTTGAAACCCGGCGTACTGGAATATACAACCGGCTTTCCCACACCGCTGAACTCGCTGACTACCTCGCCTACGTCGTCGCCGATAAGCTCTGACGTACAGCCGGTAAGCACGACGTACAGGCTTGCGTCCACTATTTTCAGAGCGTTGTCTATTGTGTTCCGCAGCTTATCCATTCCGCCGAACACTATCTCTTTTTCACTTACCGACGTACACGGAAACAAATTAGGCGAGAATTTTCCGCTGCTTCCGGCAAATCCGCTTAGTTTACCCGCACATCCCGGTCCGGAGTGCAGTATCGGTATCGTTCCCTCTATTGACTGAACTGTGTTCATTGCTCCAAGCGCGCATTTATAACGCGGCTGATCTAATACCCTTGCCATTTTTATCTCCTTTAATTGCTGAACATAGCGTTGTTTTGCTGACGATACCACCAATCAGTATACGGAAGCTTAACACGGGCGGCGAGATTTTTCTCAAAACTCCGGTTACGCAGACTGTCGCGCACCGTCCGGGCGAAGTTAAGTGTTCCTTTATAGCCGAATATCATATATTCGTCCGCAACGAACACCGCCGTAATGCCTTGCTTGATTGCCCACACGGTTGAACCCGGATGGCGTGAAAAATACAAATCAGGTTTGTATTCATTGAGAATGTTCACGATTTCAAAGTTCTGCTGGTCTGCTATAGAAATGCCCATATTATTCGGCGAAGTTGTGTTCAGATAGTCAAGCGCGGGCGGAAGTTTGCCGTTGTCATACTTATGGTCAAGGTGCCACGCCGCAGCCCACGTCACTTCAATTCCAAGCTCCTGACATACGCGCGCGACTTCATATGTATAACCTGGACCCATACCGA